>DATLZP010000029.1:0-2783 GCA_035573935.1 Actinomycetota bacterium | reverse complement strand
GTGCACTCCGGCGCCAACCCGATCAGCGGGGAGTTCTCGGTGGGGGCCACCGGCCTCCGGATCGGGCCGGGGGGCGAGCTCGGGGAGCCGCTCCGGGAGATGACGGTGGCCAGCACGCTCCCCGAGATGCTCCGGGCGGTGGCGGCCGTGGGGAGCGACCTCCGCTTCTTCACCTCGGTCGGCGTGCCCTCCGTGCTGATCGGGGAGATGACGGTGGCCGGGCGCTGATCAGCCCGTCGCCGAGCGAGCCCCCGCCGCGATCAGCGCCAGGACCAGCCCGGCCAGGGCCAGCCGGTACGCGACGAACCACCCGAACCCGCCCCGGCGCAGGTAGGCCAGGAGGAACCGGATCGTGAGGAACCCGCTCACGGCGGAGGCCGCCGATCCCCACAGGAACACCGCGCCGTAGGGCCCCAGCCCGCTGGCCACGAGGTCCAGGCCCTTGTAGAAGCCGGCCCCGGCGATGATGGGGAGCGAGAGGAGGAACGAGAACCGGGCCGCGGAGGCCCGGTCGATCCCCATGGCCCGGGCGGCCGTGATCGTGACCCCGGACCGGGAGATGCCGGGCTGGAGGGCGGCGGCCTGGGCCAGCCCCAGGACGAGGCCCCGGCCGACGGTGAGGTCCTGCAGGCCGCGGTCGGCGCGGGACCACCGATCGACCGCCAGCAGCAGCAGGCCGAAGCCGGCGAGCATCACGGCGATCAGCCAGGGCGCGCCGAGGCGCCGTTCGATCACCCCCTCGAACAGCGCCCCCACGGCCGCCCCCGGCACCGTCCCCACGACCAGGGCCCAGGCCAGCCGCTCGTCCCCGCCGTCGATCCGCCGACGCCGGATCGACCGCAGCCAGGCGACGAGGTAGCGGGCCACGTCGTCTCGGAAGTACACCAGGGCCCCGGCCAGCGTCCCGACGTGGAGGGCCACGTCGAACGCCTTGTTCAGGCCGGGGTCGGCGAGCTTCGGCCAGCCCAGGAGCCAGGGGACCAGGATGAGGTGGCCGGAGCTCGAGATCGGGGCGAACTCCGTGATCCCCTGGACGATCCCCAGGACGACGGCCTGGACGACGCTCACCCATCCTCCCTCCGGACGGTCCCGGGGATGCTACCGGCCGCCCCCCGCTCCGGCCTGGGCCGACCGGGGGAGGACCTGTGGCCCCCGGGCCGTCCCCCGGAGGGATCCGGGGGCCGCGGCGGGGGGAGCCGGGGCTCCACCCGGGCGCCCTATCCGGTGGCCGGGGACGGGCGCCGATAGGAGGAGCAACGATCGCGGCCGGGGCTCGGCCGCCGGGGAGGGGCATGCGTCGGATCAGGGTGATGGTGGCGGAGGACGAGCTCGCGGTCCGGGAGGCGATCGCGGGCCTCCTCGCCGACAGCGACCGGGTCCTGGTGAGCGGATCGGCCCGGGACGCCGACGAGGCGATCGCGGTGGCGGACGAGGTCCGCCCCGACGTCGTGCTCCTCGACGTCCGGATGCCGGGGGGCGGGGGCGTCCGGGCGGCCCGGGAGATCCGCCGGCGGCACCCCCGGGCCCGCGTGATCGCGCTCTCCGCCTACCGGGACCGGGAGAGCGTGATGGAGATGCTCCGGGCCGGCGCCGTGAGCTACGTGACGAAGGACGCCACCCCCGAGGAGCTCGTGGAGGCCATCGTCGGGGCGCTGGAGCGGGAGGCGCCGCCGGTCCCGTTCGCCGGGCACGTCCTGCGGGGGGTCGACGCGTCGCTCGACCCCGAGGAGACCGGCCGGCGGATCGAGCGGATCACCCGGGTCCTGGCCGGAGACGAGCTGCACGTGGTCTTCCAGCCGGTCGTCCACCTGGCGTCCGGTCGGGCTTCGGGGTTCGAGGCCCTGGCCCGCTTCCCGGAGGGGGAGGGCCCCGAGTCGTGGTTCACGCTGGCCGCCTCGGTCGGTTCCCTGGTGGAGCTCGAGCTGGCCACGGTGCGCCTGGCCCTGGGGGCCCTGGCTGACCTCCCGGCGGAGGCCCTCCTGTTCCTGAACCTCTCGCCCTCCACGGCGGTCTCGCCGGCCCTCCGAGAGCTGCTGGCGGCGAGCGATGCAGCCCGGGTGGTGCTGGAGGTGACGGAGCGGGCCCCGGTCGAGGACTACTCGGCGCTCCGGGAGGCCCTGGCCCGTCTCCGGGAGCGGGGAGCCCGGTTCGCCGTGGACGACGCGGGGGCCGGCTTCGCCAGCCTCCAGCACGTCCTGGAGCTGGCCCCGGACTTCATGAAGCTCGACCGGGCCCTGATCCGGGAGATCGACGTCGACGCGGGGCGCCGGGCCCTGGTGGCCGGGCTCCTGCCGGTGGCGGCGGAGATCGGGGCCAGGGTCATCGCCGAGGGGATCGAGACCGACCGGCAGCTCGCCACGCTCCGGGACCTCGGCGTCCCCTACGGCCAGGGCTACCTGCTGGCCCGCCCGGCTCCCCTGGCCGAGCTGGTGGGGGCCGGGGGGAACGGGGCGCGCACCCGGGCCCGGGCCACGGCGTGAGCGCCGGCTCCTCCGAGGGGTCCGCAGGGGGAGCGGACGCCGCTCAGGCCGGCGGTCCCCGCAGGGAGAGGTCGAGCTCGGCGAACGCCGACGCGAAGGCCAGCAGCTCCGCCGTCTCCGGGGTGACCAGCACGACCACGCGCGTGTTCGCTCCTTCGCCGCCGGGCGACCCGAGCAGCCCGCCGCCCCCGGCCGGGCCATCGGCCCCCAGGACGGCCAGGACCTCCACCCCGGCGGCAGGCGTCTCCACGTGGGGGTCGGGCGCTCCGTACGTGGCGACGACGTCCACCAGGTCGCCGGGTC
>DATLZP010000028.1:0-10774 GCA_035573935.1 Actinomycetota bacterium | reverse complement strand
CACAAGGAGGTCGTCCCGCTCCCGCTGCTCTACGAGTGGTGCCGGACGGCCCGCCGGATCCTCCGCGGCGAGCACAACGTGGGGCGCGTGATCGCCCGGCCGTTCGAGGGCAGGCCCGGGGCCTTCGTCCGCACGCCGGAGCGGCGCGACTTCTCCGTGCCCCCGCCCGGCCCGACGGTCCTCGATCGGCTCGTGGCGGCCGGCGCGGCCGTCTACGCCGTGGGGAAGATCCAGGACATCTTCGCCGGTCAGGGCATCACGGAGGCCCGGTACTCGGACTCGAACGACCACGGGATCGAGCTCACGCTGGGCTACCTGGCGCGCCCCGGGCCCGCCCTGGTCTTCACGAACCTCGTGGACTTCGATTCGAAGTACGGCCACCGCAACGACCCGCCGGGGTACGCCCGCTGCGTCGAGGCCCTCGACCGGCGGATCCCGGAGCTCCTGGCGGCGTGCCAGGGCGGCCTCTTCCTCCTGACCGGCGATCACGGGTGCGACCCGACGACCCCATCCACGGACCACTCGCGGGAGCACGTCCCGATCCTGGTGGGGAACCTCCCGGGCGGGCCCTACGACCTCGGGACCCGCGACACGTTCGCCGACGTGGGAGCCACGGTGGCCGACCTACTGGGAGCCTCCGGGGACGGCCTGCCCGGGACGAGCTTCGCGGCCGAGGTGGGGTTGTGAGGGCGTGGGCTGGCCTGGTGTCTACCTCTACCTCACCTCGAGGCCCAAGGAGGCTCCCGCGCGGGGAGGTACCTGGACCCGCGGTGGAGCCTTCCATTGAGCGGCCATCGAGACCGGGGCGGCCGTGAGCGACGGGCTCGGGGACCCGCGGGAGGTGGTCGCGGCCAAGCGCGACGGGCGGAGGGTGCCCGGTCCGGACCTCGAGGCCTTCGTGCTGGCGTACGCCCGAGGGGCGATCCCCGACGAGCTGGCGGCCGCCTTCCTGATGGCGGCCTTCATCCGGGGCCTGGATGGGGAGGAGACCGCGGCCCTCACCCGGGCCATGGTGGCCTCGGGCCGGACCCTTCGCCTGGAGGGCATCGCCGGCCCCACCGTGGACAAGCACTCGACGGGCGGGGTGGCCGACGGCGTGACCCTCGTCTTCGCCCCCCTGGCGGCGGCGCTGGGGCTCAAGGTGGCGAAGCTCTCCGGCCGCGGCCTGGGCCACACGGGAGGGACCCTCGACAAGCTCGAGTCCATCCCGGGGCTCCGCACCGACCTCCGGCCGGAGGAGCTCGAGCGCCAGGTCGAGGCGGTGGGCTGCGCGGTGGCGGCCCAGAGCCCCGACCTGGTCCCGGCCGACGGGGCCCTGTACGCGCTGCGGGACGCGACCGCCACGGTCCCGTCGATCCCGCTGATCGCGGCCAGCGTGATGTCGAAGAAACTGGCGGTGGGGAGCGACCTGATCCTGCTCGACGTGAAGGCGGGGAGCGGCGCGTTCATGGAGACCGTGGAGGACGCCACGGCCCTGGCCCGGGTCTGCATCGACCTCGCGGCCGGCTTCGGCCGCCGGGCCCGGGCCGCGGTCACCGACATGTCCCAGCCGCTGGGGGAGGCGGTGGGGAACGCGCTCGACGTGGCCGAGGCCGTGGAGCTGCTGGCCGGCCGACGAGCGGGCCGGCTCCGGGACCTCGTGCTGACGTTCGCCGCGGAGGCCCTGGCCCAGCTCGGCGTGGCCCCGGCCGACGAGGGACGGCGTCGAGCGGAGCGGGCCCTGTCCTCGGGGGAGGCCCTGGAGCGGTTCCGCCGGATGGTGGAGGCGCAGGGGGGCGACCCCCGCGTGGTCGACGACCCGGTGAAGGTCCTGCCCCGGGCCCCGGTCGTCCTCCCGATCGAGGCCACCGCGGCCGGGGTCCTGGCGGCGGTGGATGCCCGCGAGATCGGCCGGGCCAGCGTGGACCTGGGCGCCGGGAGGAGGAGGAAGGGCGACCCGATCGATCCCGCCGTGGGGATCGTGTTCCGGGCCCGGATCGGCGATCGGCTGGAGCCCGGGGGCTCGCTGGGGGAGGTCCACGCCCGCGACGAGGACGCGGCCCGGGCCGCCGTCGGCCGCGTGCTCCGCGCGATCAGGCTGGCGGACCGGCCCGTCCCGCCACCGCCCCTGGTCCACGGGTGGCTGGGCTGATGGACGCGCTCCTGCTGGCGATCGAGCTGGCCGCATCGATCGCCGTGGCGCTGCTCCTCCGGGAGCACGTCCGGGGCTGGGTCGCCGACCGCCTGGGGGACGCGAGCCCCCGCCGGTGGGGCTGGCTGCGGATCGATCCCCGGGCCAAGCTGGATCCGCTGGGCTCGCTGATCCTCCCCGGGCTGATCGTGATCCTGTGGGCCGCCGGGGCTCCCTACCAGCCGCCGCCGTTCGCCTACGCGCGCCCGATGCCGCTCGAGCCCGCCGCCCTCCGGCGGGGGGAGCGGGACGTGGTCCGGGTGGCGCTGGCCGGTCCGCTCGCCAACCTGGCCCTGGCCGCGATCGTGGGGATCGCGGTGCGGTTCCCGCTCCCGCCCGAGGCGGGGAGGGCGGCGGCCATCGCCCTGTACACGAACGTCGTGTTCTTCGTCTTCCACCTGATGCCGATCCCCGGGCTGGACGGGGCACGGCTCCTGGCCCGGGTCCTCCCGTACCGGGCCCGGCAGACGTACGAGAACCTCGCCGAGTACCTCCCGCTCTTCATCCTCGTCGTGTTCTTCCTCCTGGCCGGCCCGCTGCTCGGGATCGTCGGCGGCCTGGCGGACCTGGTCTGCAGGGTCGTGGCCGGCGTGCGCTGCTGAGGCCCTCCGAGCATCCGGGGATGGCGCCGGGGCCGCGCTATCATCGGCCCATCGACGCCCCCACGAGCACGCCGGCCGACGCCCCGCCCCGCGAGGGGCGGAAGGCGAGGGTGCTCACCGGCTACCGCCCCACGGGCCCGATGCACGTCGGGCACTGGTTCGGCAACGTCCTCAACATGATCCGGCTCCAGGACGAGCACGAGGCCTTCTACTTCATCGCCGACTGGCACATGCTGACCACCCACTACGACCGGACGCACGAGCTCCCGGGCTTCGTCCGCGAGCTCGTCCTGGACCTCCTGGCCGCGGGGATCGATCCGGCCAAGGCCACGCTCTACCGGCAGTCCGACGTCCCGGAGGTGGCGGAGCTCACCCTCCTCCTCGGCATGGTGACGCCGCTCGGCTGGCTGGAGCGCGTGCCCACGTACAAGGAGCGTCTGCGGGACCTGGGGGAGCGGGAGCACGCCAGCTACGGGCTGCTCGGCTACCCGCTGCTCCAGACCGTGGACATCGTGATCGTGAAGGGGGAGCTGGTGCCGGTGGGGGAGGACCAGGTGCCGCACCTCGAGCTGGCCCGGGAGATCGTGCGGCGCTTCAACCGGCTGTACGGGGAGGTGCTCGTGGAGCCGCAGGCGCTGCTGTCGCCCACCCCGCTCGTCCCGGGCTCCGACGGCCGGAAGATGTCGAAGTCGTTCGACAACGCGATCTGGGTCCGGGACGACGAGGAGCGGATCCGCTCCACCGTCCGGAGCTTCATCACCGACCCGCGGAAGATCCGCCGGGGCGATCCGGGGCGGCCGGAGATCTGCCCCGTGTTCCACCTCCACCGGCTGTTCTCCCACGACATCCTGGAGTGGACCGAGGAGGGCTGCCGGAGCGGGGCGCTCGGCTGCGTCGACTGCAAGCGGAACCTGGCCGACCGGATCGTGGAGTACTTCCGCCCGTTCCGGGAACGCCGGGCGGAGCTCGAGGAGGTGCCCGACCTCGTGGAACGGACGTTGGCCGAGGGCGCGGCCCGGGTCCGCCCCATCGTCGAGGACACGATGAAGGCGGTCCGCGACGCGATGAGCTTCGGATGAGCGAGGCCGGGGCGGGCAGCTTCGCCGTCGAGGTCCCCGTCTTCCGGGGTCCGTTCCGCCTCCTGGCGGACCTGATCCTGGAGCAGAAGGTGGACGTCTGCGACGTCCCGATCGCCCGCGTCACCGACCGCTTCCTGGAGCACGCGAGGGACGCGGAGGGGTGGAGCCTGGAGGAGGCCACCTGGTTCCTCGCGGTCTGCGCCGCGCTCCTCGAGCTCAAGGTGGGCCGGCTGATGCCGCGCCCGGAGGAGCTCGACGAGGAGGACCTCGTCGGGGGCTCCCCGGACCTGGCCTACGCCCGGAGCCTCGAGCTCCGAGCCTTCCGGGTGGTGGTGGCCTGGCTGGAGCGCCGGCTGGAGGCGGAGGCGGCCTACTTCACCCGCGACGTGGGGCCGGGGGCCGATCTCAGCCACCTGTACCCGGACGTCCTGGCCGGCGTGGCGCCGCTCGATCTGGCCCGGGTGGCGGCGGCCCTGCTCCGGCCCCCGCCCCCCCTCGACCTCTCCCACGTGACGCCGGTCCGGGTGACGGTGGCCGAGGCCATCGCCGCGGTGGAGCGACGCTTGGAAGGCGTCCGGCGGGCCCGGTTCCGGGAACTCGTCGCCGACTGCGAGGAGCGGATCGACGTCGTGGTCCGCTTCCTGGCCCTCCTCGAGCTGTACCGTGAAGGGAAGGTCGAGCTCTCGCAGGGAGAGACGTTCGGTGAGGTGCAGGTGGAGTGGAGAGGGGCTCCGGCCTCCGGGAGGGTGCAGGGAGGGTGACGACGGAGGGCCGGGTCGCCGACGCCGAGCTGCTGCGGCGGATCGAGGCCCTGCTCTTCGTCTCCGATGAGCCGGTCCCGGCCTCGGTCCTGGCCCCCGCCCTCGGGGTCGACCGGAGGCGGGCGGAGGCCCTCTGCGAGGAGCTGGCCAGCGTCTACGAGGAGCGGAACGCCGGCCTCGTCCTCCGGAACGTGGCCGGGGGGTGGCGCCTGGCCACCCATCCGGACGTGGCCCCCACGGTGGAGCGGTTCGTGCTCTCGTCCCGCCAGGCCCGGCTGACGAAGGCGGCCCTCGAGACCCTGGCCATCGTGGCCTACAAGCAGCCGGTCACCCGGCACCAGATCGCCCAGGTCCGGGGGGTGAACTCCGACGGGGTGCTGCGCGCCCTGGTGGAACGGGGGCTCGTGCAGGAGGTGGGCCGGGAGGAGTCGCCCGGCCGCCCCGTCCTGTACGGGACCACGCCGGCGTTCCTGGAGCGGCTGGGCCTGCCATCGCTCGCCGCCCTGCCGTCGCTCGCCCCGCTCCTGGGGGCCGATGGGGCCGGCGAGGAACGGACGGCCGAGCCCGGCGGAACGGGAGGGTCGGAGCGGAGCGAGGAGGGGTCTCCCCGGGCGCCCGGTCACCCCGGGGACCCGGAGGGCTGAGCCCCCCGGATGGCCGAACGGCTCCAGAAGGCGCTGGCCCGAGCGGGGTTCGGCTCCCGTCGAGCCTGCGAGGAACTGATCCGGGCCGGGAGGGTGAGGCTCAACGGAAGGGTGGCCACCCTCGGGGACCGGGTGGATCCGGTCCGGGACATGGTGGAGGTTGACGGGTCGAGGGTGAACCTCGACCCTGACCTCAGGTTCTATGCGCTCAACAAGCCGCGGGGCGTGGTGAGCACGGTCCGCGACCCGCAGGGCCGCCCGGACCTGCGGCCGTTGCTCCCCCCGGGCCCCCGGGTGTTCCCGGTTGGGCGGCTGGACCGGGACTCCGAGGGGCTCCTCCTGCTCACGAACGACGGGGAGCTCGCCAACCGGCTCCTCCACCCTCGCCACGGGGTGGAGAAGGAGTACCTGGCGGAGGTGGAGGGCGAGCCGGGGGAGGCGGACGTGCGGGCCCTGGTCCGCGGCGTGCGGCTCGACGACGGGCCTGCCCGGGCCCTGGCCGCCCGGGTCGTGGGGAGGCGACGGGGTCGGGCCGCCCTCCGGATCGTGATGGGGGAGGGGCGGAAGCGGGAGGTGCGGCGGATGCTCGATGCGCTGGGGTTCCCCGTCCTGCGGCTCGTCCGGCTCCGGGTGGGCGACGTCCGGTTGGGGCGGCTGCGGCCCGGCGAGACCCGGGAGCTCTCCCCGCAGGAGGTCCGGGCCCTCTACCGGTCCGCCGGCCTGTAGCCTGTGCCCGCGCGGGCCTCCGGTGGGGCGGGCCCGGCACCGGGAGCGACGGCGATGCGGGTTCGGGCTGCACGAGGGGCGATCGTGGTGCGGGAGGATCGGGCGGAGGTCCTGCTGACCTCCACCGCGCGGCTCCTCTCGGAGCTGTTGCGCCGCAACGGGGTGGAGCGGGAGGACCTGGTGAGCATCCTCTTCACCGCCACGGACGATCTCCGCTCGGCCTTCCCCGCCGAGGCCGCCCGACGGATGGGGCTGGGGAAGGTCCCCCTGCTCTGCGCCCGGGAGATCCCGGTGGAGGGCTCGATGCCTCGCGTGATCCGGGTGCTGATGCACTTCCACTCAGACCGCTCGCTGGAGGACGTGGAGCACGTCTACCTCGACGGCGCGGGGTCCCTCCGGGACGACCTGGACGATGACTGACGCCGGCCACCGGGGGGTGCGACGGGCGGCGGTCCTGGGGACGGGGTTGATGGGGACGTCCCTGGCGATGGCCGCGGTCCGGGCCGGCGTGGAGGTGAGGGCCTTCGACGCCGATCCCGTGGTCCTGGGCCGGGCCGGCGCCCAGGCGGGCTTCGAGGCGGCCGGCTCCGTCGGGGAGGCGGTGGCGGGGACGGACGTGGCGGTGGTCTGCACGCCGATCCCCGCCATCCCCGGGGTGGCGGCCACCGCCCTGGCCGCCGACCCCGAGGTCGCCGTGACCGACGTGGGGAGCGTGAAGGGCCACGTGGTGGAGGAGGTGGGGCGGCTGGCCGGGCCGGAGGCCCGCCGGTTCGTGGGGGGCCATCCCATGGGGGGATCGGAGCGCTCGGGGCCCGATCACGCCTCCCCCTCCGTCGTGGACGGGATCATCTGGGCCCTGACGCCGGGGCCCACGACGGACCCCGGCGCCCTGGCCCGGGTGTCGGAGCTCGTCCGGAGGGTGGGGGCGGAGCCCGTGGAGCTCGCCCCGGCCCGCCACGACCGGCTGGTGGCGTTCGTCAGCCACCTGCCCCAGGTGGCCTCGACGGCCCTGATGGGTCTGGCGGCCACCGAGGAGGCCGACGAGCCGGAGATCCTCCTGCTGGCGGCCGGGGGGTTCCGGGACCTCACGCGGCTGGCGGCCTCCAACCCGACGCTGTGGAGCGACATCCTGGTCGCGAACCGCGAGGCGGTGGGGGAGGCCATCGACCTCTACGTCGCGCGGCTCCGGGAGCTGGCCGAGCTGGTGCGGGCGGGTCGGGCCGGGGAGGTGGAGCGGGCCTTCGACCTCGCCAAGCGGGCCCGTCTCACGCTGGCCGCCAAGCCCCAGGTCCGGGCGGGTGTGGTCGTGCTCCAGGTCCCGGTCCCCGACCGGCCGGGCGTCCTGGCCGAGCTCACGTCGACCCTGGCGGAGGCGGGCGTGAACATCGAGGACCTCCAGATCGTCCACTCGCCGGAGGGAGGGCGGGGGACGGTCCACCTCACGGTCGCCGCGGGCGCGGCGGAGGGGGCGGCGGTGGCCCTCCTCGGCAGGGGGTTCGACCCCACCCGGCTGGCGTAGGGGGAGCGCCGTGCGGGTGGTCGTGACGCCGGGGGGCCGGGTGGCGGGGAGGGCCAGGGTGCCGGGCGACAAGTCGATCGCCCACCGCTGGCTGCTCCTGGCCGCCACCGCTCGGGGGCGGAGCCGCCTGGAGGGCCTCCCCCCGTCCCTCGACGTCCGGTCCACGGCCGGGTGCCTCGCCGCGCTGTGCCCCTCGGCGAGCCCCGCGCTGCGGAGGTGGTTGACCGACGTCGGGGATCACCCGCAGGAGGCCCTCGACCGGAGCGCCAGGCTCGGGGGCGCCGCCGACCCCGGACCCGCGCTCGAGGTCGAGGGTTCGGGGCGGCGAGGTCTGGTCGAAGCTCCGCATGAGCTCGACTGCGGGAACTCCGGGACCACGATGCGCCTGCTGGCCGGGGTGGTGGCCTCCCGTCCCATCCGGACCGTCCTGGTGGGGGACCGCAGCCTGATGACGCGACCCATGGAGCGGGTGGCGACCCCCCTGCGGGCCATGGGGGCCCGGGTGACGACGAGCGGGGGCCGCCCGCCGCTCGTCGTGGAGGGGGGATCCCTCCGGGGCATCGAGCACCGGTCGGAGGTCCCGAGCGCCCAGGTCAAGGGGTGCGTCCTGCTGGCGGGGCTCGATGCGGAAGGACGGACCGAGGTGGCGGAGCCCATCCCCACCCGCGACCACACCGAGCGGGCACTGGCCGCGCTGGGCGCCCCGGTGGAGGTCGGGCCGGGCCGGGTGGCGGTGGCTCCGTTCCAGCACGAGGGGTTCGGCGGCCGGGTGCCGGGCGACGTCTCGGGCGCGGCCTTCCTGATCGCGGCGGCCGTCGTGACGGGGGGCGAGCTCACCGTGGAGGACGTGGGGGTGAACCCGTCCCGGACGGCGTTCCTCTCCGTCCTGGCGCGGATGGGGGTGTCGGTGCCGGCCGCGCCGTCCCGGACCGAGCTGGGGGAGCCGGTGGGCGAGCTCCGGGTGGCCCCGGCGGCCGGGCTCCGGGGCGTGACGGTGGGGCGGGAGGAGCTCCCCCGGGTGATCGATGAGGTGCCGGTGCTGGCGGCCCTGGCGGCCCACGCCGAGGGCCCCTCCCGGTTCGCCGGGGCCGGCGAGCTCCGGGTGAAGGAGGTGGACCGCCTGGCCGGGTTGGCGGAGGAGCTCCGGGGGCTGGGGGCGGCGGCCGACGTCGAGGGCGACGACCTCCTGGTGGGAGGCGGTGGCTGCGCCGGGGGCACCGCCCGGGCTCGGGGCGACCACCGGCTGGCCATGGCCCTCTGCGTGGCCGCCCTGGCGGCCCGTGGCCCCTCGACGATCGAGGGGATGGAGGCCGCCGCGGTCTCCTTCCCCGGGTTCGTCCAGGCCCTCATCGGCCTGGGGGCCCGGATGGAGGGGTCGTGACGTCCTCCCGGCCCGTGGTGGCCATCGACGGCCCGGCCGGGGCGGGCAAGACCACGCTCGCCCGGCGCCTCGCCGTGGCGTTGGGCCTCCCGTACGTGAACACCGGCTCGATGTACCGGGCCCTCGCCCTGGAGGCCCTCCGGCGCGGTGTCGACGTCGACGACGGGGCCGCGCTCGCAGCCCTCACCCGGAGGTTGAGGTTCGCCCTGGTGGAGGGCGACGACGTCCCGGAGCTCGAGATCGAGGGCATCTCGAACCGGGCCCTGTCCGAACCCGAGGTGGAGGCCGTCGTGTCCCGGGTCGCCCGCCACCCCGAGGTCCGGGCGCTGATGCGCGCCGCGCAGCGGCGGTTGGGAGCGGGAGGAGCCGTGATGGAGGGACGGGACATCGGCACGGTCGTCTTCCCCGACGCCCGGGTGAAGATCTTCCTCGGCGGAGCCCCCGGGGAGCGGGCGGCCCGGCGGCGGCGGGAGCGGGCCGACGACCGCTCCGCCCGGGCCGTCCACGCCCGGGACGCCCAGGACGCGACGGTCACGCCGCTCGTGCCCGCCCCCGACGCCGTCGCCATCGACACCACCGACCTCTCCCCGGACGAGGTGTTCGCCCGGGCCCTGGACGTGGTCCGGGACCGCCTGGGCGGGGAGCGGGGCGGTGATCCGGGGTGAGCGGGCGGGCCCGCCCCCCGCGGGTCGTGCTGGTGGGGCGGCGGAACGTGGGGAAGTCCACCCTGGCCAACCGTCTGGTGGGCCGGCGGGAGGCCATCGCGGACGACGAGCCCGGCGTGACCCGGGACCGGCTGGAGCTGCCCGCCGAGTGGCGCGGCCGACGGTTCCTGCTCGTGGACACCGGCGGCTACGTGCCGCGGGCCCGGGGGATCGAAGCGCTCGTGGCGGGGCAGGCCGACCGGGCTGCGGAGGAGGCGGACGTCGTGCTCCTGGTGGTGGACGCGCGCGCCGGGCTGCGGGAGGAGGACGCGCTCCAGGCCCGCCGCCTCCGCCGCCTCCGGGCGCCCGTCCTGGTCGTGGCCAACAAGGTGGACACCGAGCGGGAGGAGCCGGACGCCTGGGCCTTCCACGCCCTGGGGCTGGGGGAGCCCGTCGCCGTCTCCGCCCTCCACGGGCGCGGCGCGGGCGAGCTGCTCGACCGCCTGGTCGACCTCCTCCGGCCCCAGGAGGCTGAACCGGAGGTCGAGGGTGAGCCCAGGTTCGCCATCGTCGGGAGGCCGAACGTGGGGAAGTCCTCGCTGTTCAACCGCCTGGTGGGGGAGGAGCGCTCGGTGGTGTACGAGGAGGCCGGCACGACCCGGGACGCCGTGGACGCCGTCGTGACATGGCCGGAGGGGGCCGTGCGGTTCGTGGACACCGCCGGCTTCCGCCGCCCCTCCCGAGCCCGGGGGGTCGAGTACTACGGCTACGTCCGAAGCCTCCGAGCCATCGATCGGGCCGACGTGGCGCTCCTCGTGCTCGACGCGGGGGAGGGGTTCACGGCGGAGGACCGGAGGATCGCCGGCCGCGTGCTCGAGGCGGGCCGGGGGCTCGTGATCGTGGCCAACAAGTGGGACCTGGTGCGGGAGCGGGAGCGTCGGGCCGGGGAGCTGGCCCGGGAGGTGGCCCCGTTCGCCCGCCCCCGGCTCCTGCGGGCCTCCGCCCTCCTGGGGAGGGGGGTCCACCGGATCCCGCCCGCGCTGCTCGAGACCCACGCCGCCCGGCGCCGCCGCGTGCCGACGTCCGAGGTGAACCGCGTCCTGGAGGGGGCGCTGGGCGAGCGCCCCCCGCCCCGGGGGGTCCGCTACCGCTACGCGACCCAGGTCTCCGCCGGGCCCCCGACGTTCGTCGTCTTCGGGGGGGCGGCCCCACCCCCCGCGTACCGGCGGTTCCTCGAGCAGCGCCTCC
>DATLZP010000027.1:0-4106 GCA_035573935.1 Actinomycetota bacterium | reverse complement strand
GGCCCTGGCCCGCGGCGCGTACGACCCCTCCCACGAGTTCCTGCTCTTCGGGCGCTCGTTCCAGGGCCTCCCGGGGAGCCACGTGCTGACGCCCCTGCTCCTGCCCGACGGGCGGGCCCTCGTCGTGGACCGGGGATGGGTGCCCATCGAGGTGGACGACCCGGCCGATCTGCCGGCGGCCGGGGCGGAGGCCCCACCCGGCCGGGTCGAGGTGGAGGGGATCTTGCTGCCCCCGGGATCCGACGAGCCGGCCCCCGGGCCCCGGATGGAGGAGGTGAGCCTCCGAGCGGTGGCGGCCCGGGTGCCCTACCCGGTGCTCCCGGTCTACCTGGAGCTCCGGTCGCAGGACCCTCCGCCGGGCGAGCTGCCCCGTCCCGCCCCGCCGCCCGAGCTCACCGAGGGACCGCACCTGTCGTACGCCGTGCAGTGGTTCCTGTTCGCCGGCGTGGCCGTCGCCGTGTACGGGGCCCTGGTCCGCCGGGAGCTCCGGGCCGGGTCGGCCCCGCGGCCCGGGGAAGGTGCCCCGGCCCGCGCCGGCCGGTCGGCGGGGGTCGATCAGGCCTCGGGAGGAGCGGGGTAGGCGCCGGAGGCCTCGGCCCCCTCGTCGCCGGGGGGGAACCGCGGGTCCTCGTCGTCCTCCCCGACGCCAGGGGGATCCACGTGCAGGCCGGCCGCCCGGGCGCTCCGACGCTCGTGCCGGGCCAGGCGGCGTTGCTCCTTGGCCGCCGCCTTCCTGGCCTTCACGTTGCGTCGCTGGCGCTTCCCGTAGCTATCCGGCATCGCACCCAGTCTACGCGACGCGGGCCCGGGCCCCTCAGCGCCGCTCCGTGAGGCAGATCGCCCCGGCCGGCTCCCGCAGGCAGTGGGCGCTCGTCATCGAGGCGTTGTAGCTGCCCACGTTGATCGCCGCCACGACGTCGCCCTCCGCCACCTCGGGGAACGGGAGGTCGCGGGCGAACAGGTCGTCCCCCTCGTTGATGTTCCCGGTGATCGTGACGGGATCGAGCGGGGGCCCCAGGACGTCGCGGCAGAGGACGAGGTCGAGGGGCGCGTCGTAGATGAACCGCTCCCCCATGAGGGGCCAGCCGGTGTCGAGGCCCACGAACCGCAGGCCGTCCCGCCGTTCCACCGTGACGACCTCCGCCAGGTGGATCCCCGACTCCTTCACCAGGAAGTCCCCGGGCTCCGTCCCCACGGCCACCCCGAGCGGGCCCAGATGCTCCGCGCAGATCGCCGCCCACCGGGAGAGGTCCAGGGGGGCCTCGTCCGGCCCCTCGGGCACCCCCAGGCCGCCGCCCGTGTTGACCTCGACGATGGGGCAGCCGGCGTCCTGGAGGCGGCGCGTCATCGCCGCCACCCGGCGGAGCATCTCCGCCAGGTCGGGGAGCCCGGCGTCGAGGTAGCCGTCCCCGGCGTGGACGTGGACGGTGTCGATCGTGAGCCGGTGCCGCCGGGCGATGTCCAGGGCCTCGTCGAGCTGCTCGGCGAAGACCCCGAACTTCGTGGGCCGTCGCCCCGTGTACAGCGTCTGCCCCCCGCCCGCCTTCGAGGCCCCGATCCGGGGGTTCACCCGCAGCCCCACCCGGCCCCCGGGGGCCCGGCGCCCCACCCGGTCCAGCTGCGTCAGCAGGTCCACGTTCAGGTGGACGCCGGTGGGCAGGATCCGGTCCAGGTCCCGCTCCGAGAGGTTCGTCCCCGTGTAGCTGATCTCCTCCGGCGCCCACCCGTGGGCCAGGCTCCACTCCACCTCGCCCGGGGAGCAGGCGTCGATCCCCAGGAACGGGACGGCCCGGCGGAGGAACCGCAGGAGCCCCGGCTCGCGCTGGGCCTTCAGGGCCAGGCGGACCCGCGGCTCCAGCCCCGCCCCGGCCAGGGCGTCCCGGAGGGCGCGGGCCTGCTCGGCCACGCGTTCGGCGTCGTAGACGTAGAGCGGGGTGCCGTGCTCCCGGGCCAGGGCCTCCGCGTCCCGCCCGGCGATCGCCAGGCGGCCCTCCCGGACCTCCAGGCCGGGGCGGGCCCACCAGGCGCGGCGCTCCGGCGACTCCACCGCGGGGTCGGGCCCGGCCTCCACGTCAGCCCTTCGGGATCTCCTTGGCCGGGTCGAGGAACGGCAGCGGCACGACCGTGGCCGGGGCGGGGCCGTCGAACGGCCAGTGGACCTCGAGCGTTGTGCCGTGGGCGGCGAGCCCGATGGGCACCCAGGCGTAGCCGATGTTCCTCTCCAGGCGCGGGGACCAGACCGCGTTCGTCACGTGCCCCACCAGTTCCCCGTCCCGGGTCACGTCCCAGAACTCCGTCATCTCCTCGGGCATCCGCTCCCGTCCGATCTCGATCCCCACCAGCTTGCGGGAGACCCCTTCCCGGCGGATCCGCTCCAATGCCTCCTTGCCGATGTAGTCGCCCTCCTGCTCCTCGACCAGGCGCTCCATCCCCGTCACCTCGAACGGGGTGTTCCGCCAGTTCATGTCGGGGCCCCAGTTGAAGATCCCCGCCTCCATCCGGCGGATGTCGGAGGGGCCGGTGGGCCGGATCCCGAACGGCGCCCCGGCCTCCAGGATCCGGTTCCAGAGCTCCGGCCCCCGGTCGTACTCGCGGAGGTAGATCTCGTAGCCCAGCTCGCCGGTCCACCCGGTCCGGGAGATCACCACCGGGATCCCGTCCAGGTCGGTCTGGAGCGTCCAGTAGTAGCGGATCCCGTCGATCCGCTCCCCGAACAGCGCCCGCATCACGTCGCGCGACCTCGGGCCCTGGACCTGGACCGGCCAGGCGTCGGCCTCCGTCACGTGGACGTCGAGCCCGGCGAAGGCCTGGACCCCCTTCGCGTAGAGCAGCGCATCGCTGTCGGCCAGGGCCAGCCAGTAGTGGCGCTCCCCCAGCCGGAGGAGGACCGGGTCGTTCAGGATCCCCCCGTCGGGGGCGATGATCGGCGCGTACTTCGCCTGGCCCACGGCGCACCGGTCGAGGTCCCGGCACGTGAGGAGGTTCGTGAACCGGTGGGCGTCGGGGCCGGTGATCTCCACGCACCGCTCCACGGCCACGTCCCACAGGCAGACGTGCCGGACCAGGTGCCAGTACTCGTCCTCGAAGTCGGTGTAGTACCCGGGCAGGTACATGTGGTTGTAGAGCTCGTACGACCTGCACCCCGCCTTCTGGGTCTCCTCGAAGTACGGCGACTTCCGGTACCAGGGCCGGAAGTACAGCCACGTCCCGGCCTCGCTCATCGGCCTCACCTCCGGGTTGAACCGCGGTTCAGGACAACGCGGGGACGAATCTAGGGACGGGCTCGAGGTTCCGCAAGCTCGGGAGCCTCCGTCCGGCCGGACCCCCGGAGCGCAGGCCCGCTCCAGCGCGCGGGCCTCACACCCAGACGAGCACGACCGAGGCGACCAGCAGCACGGCGAGCGCGATGCCCACGGCGCGTCGCTTCCCGTCGTCGTCGACGATCCGACCGAGCGCCGACCCGCCGGCCGCCCAGATCGAAGCGGACGCCGCCACGACGACCATGAGCACCGCGGTCGTCATCAGGACGCCGACGGGGCGAGGCAGGTCCGGGGGCAGGAACGCGCCGACCGCGGCGACCGCGAAGACCCATGCCTTCGCGTTCACGCACTGGAAGGCGATGGCCTGCCGGACCGTGAGGGGGCGGGAGGTCGACCCGCGGCCCACGGCGCCGCTCCCGGCGACGAGGAACGCCACGCGGAGCAGGTACGCCGAGGCGGCGAGCTTCAGCCCGAGCTCGAGTCCCGGGACGGCCCGGAGCAGGACCCCGATCCCGGCCGCAACGCCGACGACGAGCACACCGATGCCCAGGGCGGTGCCCGCGATGTGGGGGATCGTCCGCCGGAACCCGAACCGCATCCCCGAGGCCCAGAGCACCGCGTTGTTCGGCCCCGGGGATGCGGAGCCGGCGAACGCGAAGGCCACGAGCCCGACGAGCTCGTTCACGGCCGGCTCGGTCGCACCCCGGTCGGCATCGGAGCCATCGAAGACCGAGGCGGGGGCCGCGGTCTTGTACGATCTTCGCGTCTTGGGCGCGCTCCGCGAGTGGGTCCACGCATGGAAGCCGGCGGTTCCCGGCATCCACGAGGTCTTCCACGCCCGGTTCG
>DATLZP010000026.1:0-2208 GCA_035573935.1 Actinomycetota bacterium | reverse complement strand
AGGGGCTGGCCTGGACCGCGATCCTCTCGCGGGGCGACGTCCGGGCCGCCCGGGCCCACGCCCGGCGGGCCGTCCGCGGGTCGGAACGGACGGGGGACCGGCTCCGCAGGGCGGAGGCGCTCGCGGCCGAGGCCCTGGCGGCCTGCCTTCTCGGGGGACGGTCCTGGCGGGACCTGCTGGAACGGGCCGAGGCCCTGGCGGCGGTGGACGAGTACCCGCGCGTCCTGCAGCACCCCACGTGGGCCGCGGCGACTGCCCTGCTTTGGACCGAGGAGCTCGAGCCAGGGGTGGAGCGGCTCGAAGCCCTCAGGCGCGAGGCGATCGCCCGGGGGGACGAGGAATCCCTCCCCCGGATCTTCCTGGCCCTCTCCTACGCGCACGCGCTGGCTGGCCGTCCGGCCGAGGCGACGGCCCTGGCCCGGGAGGGCTCCGAGATCGCCCTGCAGAGCGGACAGCGGGCGCAGGTCGGGGTGCTGCTGTTCTCCGCCGCCGTCGCCGACGCGTGGCTCGGAATCGAGGCGAGCGCCGACCTCGGGGCGGAGGGCTCCGCGGGGGGTCACGTCCCGGGGCCCACGGACGTCGCGTGGATGGTCGGCCGCCTGGCGCGCGGGGCCCGCGCGCTCTCGCTGGGCGATCCGGAGGAGGCCGACCGGCAGCTCGCCCCGCTCACCGAGCGGGTGGAGCGCGCCGGGATCGTCGAGCCCGGTGCGAAGCGGTTCGTCACCGATCACGTCGAGTCCCTGATCGCGCTGGGACGGACCACCGACGCGGAGGCTCTCCTCGCTCCCTTCGAGGGGGCGGCGCGCCGCCTGCACCGCTCCTCGGCCCTCCTCGCTGCGGTCCGCTGCCAGGGCCTCCTTCGCTGCGCGGCAGGCGCCACGGACGAGGCGGAACGGGTCCTGTCAGGAGCGCTGGAGCGCCTCGGCCCCGCGGCCTTCCCGGTGGAGCGGGGCCGGACCCTGCTCGCGCTCGGTACCTGCCTCCGAAGGGCCGCGCGGAAGCGCGGGGCGAGGACCGCGCTGGACGAGGCGGCCGTCGTCCTGGAGGAGGCGGGGGCCAGGGCCTGGGCCGAGCGGGCCCGGGACGAGGCCCGCCGGATCGGGGGCAGGGTGCCGACCGGCGAGCTCACGGCCACCGAGCGCCGGGTCGCGCAGCTCGTCGCGGAGGGCCGCTCGAACCGGGAGGTGGCGGCGGCCCTCTTCGTGTCGGTGAAGGCGGTGGAGGCGACCCTGTCCAAGGTCTACGCGAAGCTTGGCGTGCCGTCGCGGACCGCCCTGGTGCGCCTGCTGGCCTCCTCGCCCGACGGGGCCACCGGGCGCCCCGAACCCTAGGGTTCCCCCCATCCCCTCCCCGCCCCGGCGTGCCTACCGTCGGCGGTGATGGGGGAGTTCGCAGCGGAGGTGTTCGCGCCGACCGAGCCGGACTGGCTGGAACGCCACGTGGAGCGTGCGACCGAGGCGGCCCGGGCGATGAGCGGGGAAGGGGTCCCCGTCCGCCTGGTCCGGTCGATCCTCATGCCCCACGACGAGGTGTGCATCGACCTGTTCACCGCGCCGTCCGCGGGGGCGGTGCGCGAGGTCATCCGACGGGCCGGCTACCGGGCGGCGCGCATCACCCAGGCCGTGGTGGCCCCGACGCGGACCCCTCCCCGGAGGAGGTGGTGACGGGTGAGGCGATCCATCCCCGGGGCCGTCCTGGTGGTCGCGGTCGCCGTCGTGGCGGTGGGCTCGACGCTCGCCGGCGCCCAGGACGCGGAGGTGCTGCGGTTCCTCGACGTCCGGGGCGAGGTGCACTACCTGGACGAGGACCCCCTCAGCACGAGCGAGTTCGACCCCAGCCCGGGTGACGCGTTCACGTTCGACAACACGCTCCGCAACCTGGCGGACACGCGCGACGTTGGGCGCTTCGTGTCCCGGTGCTGGGCCCTGTTCGGCACGGAGTTCAAGTGCGCGGGCACCCTCCTGCTCCGCAGGGGCACGATCGAGCTCGCCGCGAGCGTCGACTTCGCGGCGCCCCCGTTCGTGGCGTCGGTCGTGGGCGGCACCGGCCGCTACCTCGGGGCCGCGGGCCAGGCCACGATCACGCCGACCGAGACCGAGGGGACCTCGAGGCTCGTCGTCCGGCTGGTCGCGGCCTGACCGGGCCGGGAGCCTCGCGGCCCCTCGCGCCCCGGGTGAGCGGGGGCGACGGAGCGGGCGGCCCGGCCGT
>DATLZP010000025.1:0-3035 GCA_035573935.1 Actinomycetota bacterium | reverse complement strand
GGCCCGCCGTCTCCGACCCCTCGAGGTCTACGTGGCGCTCGTCTCGGGGACGGGCCTCGTCGTCCTGGCCTGGTTCGCGGCCACCGTCCCGGTCGGGGACATCTGGCTCGCACCGGGCGCGTTCTGGTGGTTCTCCGTCTTCCTGGTCGCCGCGGAGCTCCTGCCGATCCGGGTCCCGCGGGCCTCCGAGGTCGAGGAGGTCTCCACCTCCACCACGTTCGCCTTCGCCCTGCTCCTCGGGTTCGGGGGGAGGATCGCGGCCCTCTCCCTCGCCGTGGCCTCGGCGGTCGCCGACCTCGCGCACCGCAAGCCCCCCTGGAAGGCGCTGTTCAACGTGGGCCAGTACACCCTGTCGGTGGGCGCCGCCCGCGCCGTCTACCTCCTCCTCGGCGGGGTCGTCGCGTTCCACGGTGCGGACGTCGTGGCGGGCAGGAACCTCCTCGCGGTGGCGGCGTCGGCGGCCGCCTTCTTCGTGGTGAACGACGCGCTCACCGGGATCGCCCTGGCCCTCGCCGAGGGGCAGCCCGTGCTCCGGTACCTCCGGCGGGACCTCCTGTTCCAGTCGACCACGGCCGGGGCGCTCCTCGCGCTCTCGCCGATCGTGGTCGTGGCGGCGGAGCGGAACACGTGGCTGATCCCGCTCGTGGCCCTCCCGGTGGCGGCCGTGTACTGGGGGGCGACCGTCTCCCTCGAGAACGCCCGGCTGATCGCGAGCCTGGAGCGCTCGCTCCAGCGCCTCACCGAGCTGAACCGGCTGAAGGACGACTTCGTGGCGGTCGTCTCCCACGAGCTCCGGACCCCGCTCACCTCGATCCAGGGCTACCTCAAGACCCTCCTCCAGCTGGGGGAGGAGCTCCCGGAGGATCAGCGGCGCTCGTTCCTCCAGGCCGCCGACCGCCAGGGGGATCGGCTCCGTCGGTTGATCGAGCAGCTCCTCGTGGTGGCCCGCCTCGAGTCCGGGGCGGAGCGATCCACGATCTCCTGGGTGTCGCTCCCCGAACTCGTCGACCACGTCGTCGACGAGCTCCGCCCCCGGGCCCACGGGCACACGTTCGACGTCCGGCTGGCGCCGGGCCGAGACCGGATCCGGACCGACGAGGGCAAGCTCCACCAGATCCTCTCGAACCTCGTGGAGAACGCGCTCAAGTACTCGCCGCCCGACACCCGGGTCACGGTCCGGATCCAGGACCACCCGGAGGGCGTGCTCATCACGGTCGAGGACGAGGGACCGGGGATACCGCCCGAGCACCGGGAGCGGGTCTTCGAGCGCTTCTTCCAGGGGGACCAGACCTCGACCCGACGGGTGGGCGGGATCGGGCTGGGGCTCTACATCTGCCGGAGCCTGGCCGAGGCGATCGGCGCGAAGGTGTGGATCGAGCGGACCGGCCCCACGGGGACGGTCTTCGCGCTCCTGCTCCCGCCGGCCCCGCCCGGGGAGGGGGACGAGGGGGCCCCCGACGACGGTGTGCCGGAGGGCAGCCCGCTCCGTCCGGCGGTGGGCGCCGACGCCTGAGGCGGCGTCAGTCGATCACCGCGAGGACCTGCCCGGTCTGGACGACCTGCCCGGCCTTGATGGGGAGCTCGGTCACGACGCCGCCCCGGGGGGAGGCGACGTGGTTCTCCATCTTCATCGCCTCGAGGATGCAGATCACGTCCCCGGCCTCGATCTCCTGGCCCTTCTCCACGAGGACCTTGAGGATCGTGCCCTGCATCTCCGCGCGGATCTCGCCGTGCACGTGCTCGGCGCGGCCGGCGTGGGCCGCCGGGGGCCGGGGCGGGACGGCCCGCCGCTCGTCGAAGATCCGGACGGGGACCCGCCGTCCCTCGACCTCGATCACGATGTCCGCGGGCAGCGGCCCACGGGCCGGCGGCTCGCTCGGCGCCAGGTCGAGCTGGGGGCGGAGGCCAGCGCCCCGGATGGCCCGCTCCAGCCAGGTCGTGGTGTGCCGCGCCTCCCGGAACTCCGGGGTGCGGAGGATCCACCGGTGGAGCGGGATGGTCGTCGGCACGCCCTCCACGACGAACTCATCGAGGGCGCGGAGCATCCGACGCCGGGCCCGGTCCCGGTCCTCGGCGGAGACCACGAGCTTCGCGAACAGCGAGTCGTACTCCCCGGGGATGACCTTGCCCTCGCGGACGCCGGAGTCCACCCGGACGAAGGGGCCCGAGGGCTCCCGGTACCGCGCGATGCGCCCGGGGCCCGGGAGGAAGTTCCGGGCGGGATCCTCGGCGTTGATCCGGCACTGGATGGCGTGGCCGCGGGGGGAGGGCGGGTCGAGGTGGTCGATCCGCTCCCCCAGGGCGATCTGGATCTGCAGGGCGACGATGTCGAGCCCGGTCACCATCTCGGTCACCGTGTGCTCGACCTGGAGGCGGGTGTTCATCTCGAGGAAGTAGAACGACCCGTCCTCGTCGACCACGCACTCGACGGTGCCGGCGTTCACGTACCCCGTCTCCCGCGCGAGCGCGACGGCGGCGTCGCCCATCCGGGTCCGGAGGGTCTCGTCCACGACGGGGGAGGGGGTCTCCTCCACGAGCTTCTGGTGGCGGCGCTGGACCGTGCAGTCCCGTTCGCCGAGGAACAGCACGGTGCCGTGGGCGTCGGCCAGCACCTGGGCCTCGACGTGGCGGGCCCGCTCCACGTACCGCTCGAGGAACACCTCGGGGCGGCCGAAGTAGGCCTTGGCCTCGCGGGCGGCGCGCCGGAGGGCCTCCTCCAGGTGCGCGCCGTCCCGGACCACGTGCATCCCCTTGCCGCCCCCGCCGAAGGCGGCCTTCACGACCAGGGGGAAGCCGATCCGTTCCGCCTCGCGCCGCGCCGTGCCGAGGTCCACCGGCTCCCGGGTCCCGGGGATGACCGGGACCCCCGCCCGATCAGCGATCCTCCGGGCGACCACCTTGTCGCCCATGGCCTCGATCGCGTCCTCGGGCGGGCCGATGAAGGTGAGGCCGGCCTCCCGGACCGCCCTCGCGAACGCCGCCCGCTCCGAGAGGAACCCGTAGCCGGGGTGGACCATCGTGGCCCGCGACCGCCG
>DATLZP010000024.1:0-4213 GCA_035573935.1 Actinomycetota bacterium | reverse complement strand
AACAACAACTGGTTCGCCGCCTACGCCTACTGGCTGCTCAAGTACCTGGGGTTCGACCGGGTGAGGCTCCTGAACGGGGGGCGGAAGAAGTGGGAGCTCGAATCGCGGGAGCTCACGGCGGAGGTCCCCTCGTACCCGCGGGGCGACGTCACGGTCTCCGGACCGGTGCGGACCGAGCTCCGGGCCTTCCGGGACGAGGTCCTCGAGCGGGTGGGCGGAGGGGACGCTGCCTTCGTCGACGTCCGCTCCCCGGAGGAGTACCGGGGGGAGAAGCTCGCCCCGGACCACCTCCCCCAGGAGCAGGCCCAGGTCCCCGGGCACATCCCCGGGGCGGCGAACGTGCCCTGGGTCCAGGCGGCGAACGAGGACGGCACGTTCCGCTCGGCCGAGGAGCTCCGGGCGCTCTACGAGGAGAAGGGCATCACCCCCGACAAGGAGGTGATCGCCTACTGCCGGATCGGGGAGCGGTCCTCGCACACCTGGTTCGCCCTCACCGAGCTGCTGGGCTACCCGAGCGCGAAGAACTACGA
This sequence comes from Actinomycetota bacterium, assembly GCA_035573935.1. GTDB lineage: Bacteria > Actinomycetota > UBA4738 > UBA4738 > HRBIN12 > DATLZM01. The sequence continues at coordinate 3,683 of DATLZP010000024.1, read as the reverse complement.
CGGGAGCTGGACCGAGTACGGCTCGCTGGTCGGGGTGCCGGTGGAGAGGGGCTGAGCCCCGGGCACGGACCGCAGGAATCCGACCTCCCAGGTGGACTTCCCCCCGCGGCGCGGGTATCCTGGAGGCTGGTCGACGACGGAGGGAGTGGACGACGTGGCCGTCACCCAGGAGGAGCACCTCAGGGAGCTTTCCAAGGGGTACCGCTACGGCTGGCGGGACGAGGTCGACTACGTCTTCAAGCCGAAGAAGGGCCTCTCCGAGCAGGTCGTGGAGGAGATCTCCGCGATCAAGGGGGAGCCCGACTGGATGCGCCGGTTCCGGCTGAAGGCGTACCGGCACTTCGCCCAGCGCCCGATGCCGTGGTGGGGGGCCGACCTGTCCGGCATCGACTTCGACGACATCTACTACTACCTGAAGCCGGTCGAGCAGCAGGTGAAGTCGTGGGAGGACCTGCCGGAGAACATCCGCTCCACGTGGGACCGGTTGGGGATCCCGGAGGCCGAGAAGAAGTACCTGGGCGGGGTCTCGGCCCAGTTCGAGAGCGAGGTCGTGTACCACAAGATCAAGGCCGAGCTCGAGTCGATGGGCGTGATCTTCACCGACACCGACTCGGCGCTGCGGGAGCACCCGGACCTGGTGCGGGAGTACTTCGGGACCGTGATCCCGCCGAACGACAACAAGTTCGCCGCGCTGAACTCCGCGGTGTGGTCCGGGGGGTCGTTCATCTACGTCCCGCCGGGCGTCCACGTGGACATCCCGCTCCAGGCGTACTTCCGGATCAACGAGCAGAACGTCGGCCAGTTCGAGCGGACGCTGATCATCGCCGACGAGGGCGCGTACGTGCACTACGTGGAGGGCTGCTCCGCCCCCATCTACACCACGGACTCGCTCCACTCGGCGGTGGTGGAGATCATCGTGAAGCGGGGGGCCCGCGTCCGCTACACGACGATCCAGAACTGGTCGGCGAACGTCTACAACCTGGTCACGAAGCGGGCCGCCGCGTACGAGGACGCCGTGATGGAGTGGATCGACGGGAACATCGGGTCCAAGGTCACGATGAAGTACCCGTCGATCTACCTGCTGGGCCAGGGAGCCCGGGGCGAGGTGCTCTCGGTGGCCTTCGCCGGGAAGGGCCAGCACCAGGACGCGGGGGGCAAGGCGATCCACGCCGCGCCCCACACCTCGAGCCTGATCACGAGCAAGTCGGTGTCGAAGGACGGCGGCCGCACCGGCTATCGGGGGCTGGTCCGGGTGGAGCCGGGCGCGCACCACGCGAGGTCGATGGTGCGGTGCGACGCGCTGATCCTGGACGAGCACTCCCGCTCGGACACCTACCCGTACGTCGAGGTGGAGGAGGAGACCGCCCAGCTCGGCCACGAGGCGACCGTGGCCCGGATCGGCGAGGACCAGCTCTTCTACCTGATGAGCCGGGGCCTCACCGAGGCCGAGGCGTCGGCGATGATCGTGAACGGCTTCATCGAGCCGATCACCCGTGAGCTCCCGATGGAGTACGCGGTCGAGCTGAACCGCCTGATCGAGCTCCAGATGGAGGGCGCGATCGGCTAGCTCCTCGCCGGGCGCCGCACCCAGTGGTTGCAGCGGAGGGTGCGGCCGGCGTACGTGACGCCCTCCCGGCCCACGAAGCGGAACCCCGTCTTGCGGCAGATCGCGTTCGACGCCGCGTTCGTGACCCCCGGGAACGCGTGGATCGGCCCCCACCGGCCCTCGAGATCGGCGCGTTCCAGGATCAGCCGGACGGCCCGGGTGGCGAGCCCCCGGCCCTGGAAGGCGGGGAGGACCATCCAGCCGATCTCGCTCGCCGGCCGGCCCTCCCACTCGCTCTCCCAGACGCAGACCGTCCCCGCCGGGACCCCGTCGGCCAGCACGACCGAGTACCAGTTGGTGCCGGCCCGGACCCCGTCCACGATGCCCTGGAGCTTCTCCTCCAGGCCCTCCCGGGGGAGCGGCCCCCCGAGCTCGGACATCATGGCGGGGTCGGTGAGGAGCGCCTCGTAGAGGGGCAGGTCGTCCATCGTGATGTCGCGGAGCTCGACTCCCATGGCGACGTCAGCCTAGCCCCCGGACGGGGAGCGCCTCCTACGGCGGCCCCCGCCCTCTCGCGCCGACCCTTCGGACAGCACCGACCCGTCGGGGCGCCGGAACACCGGGCGACCGCCCTCGAGCCCCAGCCCGAACCTCCCCGGCGGGTGGACCAGCCCGTGGTGCCGCCGGCAGAGGAGGATGAGGTTCTGGAGGGCGGTCGGGCCGCCGTCGGCCCAGTGCACGACGTGGTGGACGTCGCACCAGGTGTGGGGCCGGTCGCAGCCCGGGAACCGGCAGCCCCGGTCCCGGAGGACCACCGCCCTCCGGGATGGCGGGGGGCACCACGGGCGTGCGCCGGCCGACGTCGAGGGGCTCGGAGGGCCCAGCCATCACGACGCGCATCACCGAGGCGTCGCAGGCCACCCGGTGCGCCAGGGCGACGGGGACCGGACCCACGTGGTCGAGCTCGGCGACGGACGTGGATCGGGCGTCCTCCGCCGCCCCGGTCCGCCAGGGCTGCCGCGGGTCCGACCGTTGCGCGGGCCCGTCCGGGCCGCGCCACCCACCCGCGAGCGCCTCGACCGGCACCGTCACGGTGAGGTGGGGCCGCTCCCCGGCCACGGTGGGGCGGTCCGCCCGGTCCAGCCACTCCCGGCAGATCTCTCCCAGGGCATCCGCCCGGCGCTGGGCCGTGTCCGGTCGTCGCCGCCGGGGGAGCGGGCCTCCGCGTCCAGGACGGCCCGGAGCGCCGTGAGGAGGGTCTCCCCGGTCTCCGGGTCGAGGTCCCCGTCCACCCGCACCATGCCCATGAAGGAGACCGAGGCGTGGAGGCGCCGACGCTCCCGCAGCCGCTCCTGGCCCTCCAGCCCCCGCTCCCGCTCCACGGCCTGGCGCCAGTAGGATGCCACCCGCCGCAGATCGTGCATGGAGTGGATCCGGGCGGCCTCGACGAGCTCCCGCTCGCACCGCGCGTACGCCTCGGGGTCCGCCTCCCGGGCCTGCACCAGCAGCCGGGCCGCCGACATGGACGGCTCGCCTTCCTCCAGGGCCCGGGCGGTCTCCGGCGTCTCCTCCAGGGCCCGGGCCATCCGGACCTGCTCCCGGGCCACCCCCCAGGCCACCTTGAACCGGGACGCCAGCCACGCCGCCGCCGACAGGTAGCCGTCCCGCTCGTGGAGCGGCGCCGGTCGATCTCGGCCAGCCGCCTGAGGCGCTCCCGATCGAGGTCCTCGGCCGCCCGCTAGAGCTCGGCGAAGTCCTCCTCGATCCGGGCGTCCGGCAGCTCGGCCAGGACCTCGGCCCGGAGCGCGTCGATCGTGGACCTGAGCTCGCTCACCCTCCTCCTCGAACACGTGTTCTGCCACGGGGGTCTGACATGGCGACCCGACCCTCCGCCCGGGGCGCGGCGGAGGATCCCGGTCCCTCGGCGAGGTGAATCCGACCACGTTGATAGACTTCCCCGGGGCCCGACCGCACGTCGCTGACGGGCCGCCGAGGGGGTTCCAGCCGTGACGATCGCCACGAGGACGGGGTTCGACGAGGACGCGCTGCGGCGCCTGCCCGCCACGAGCCCCGGGGAGGGCAGGCTCCGACGGGAGGCGCTCCGGACGTTCCGGGCCCTGCCCATCCCGTCCCAGGA
>DATLZP010000023.1:0-4929 GCA_035573935.1 Actinomycetota bacterium | reverse complement strand
GGAGAGGTCCCGGATCGAGACCATCCCCACGAGCCGGTCGTCCTCGGTCACGGGCAGGTGGCGGAACCCGCGGGCCAGCATCAGCTCGAGCGCGTCGCGGACCGTGGCCCCGGCGTCGATCGTGGTCGGCGCCGGGGTCATCCACTGCGCGACCGGGTGGCCGGCCGCGTCGAAGTGGTCGGCCAGCGCCCGCAGCACGTCGCGCTCGGTGAGGATCCCCACGAGTCGGCCACCCTCCAGGACCAGTGCGGACCCCACCCGCCTCCCGCCCATCAGCGTGGCGGCCTCGGCGATCGTGGCCGACGGCTCGACCGTGACCAGGTCGGTGCTCATCACGTCGCGGACCGTGGCCATCGCCGCGTCCGAGCGTATCCCTCCCCGCCGCCCGCCGCGACCGGTAGCCTTGCCGGGATGCCCCGGGGGGATCCCCTGCTCGCCTGGTACGCGCCCCGCCGCCGCGCCTACCCCTGGCGCGGGGAGCGGGATCCCTACCGGGTGCTCGTGGCCGAGGTGATGCTCCAGCAGACCCAGGCCCGGCGGGTGGCCCCCGCCTACGGCGCCTTCCTCCGCACCTTCCCCTCGCTCCGCGCGCTGGCCCGAGCCCCCAGGGCCGACGTCCTCCGGGCGTGGTCCGGCCTGGGGTACAACCGGCGGGCCGCCCTCCTCCACGAGGCGGCCGGGGCGGTGGTCCGGGACCACGCCGGGCGCCTGCCCCGGGACCCCGCGGTCCTCCGGGGTCTGCCCGGGATCGGCCCCTACACGGCCGCCGCGGTGGCCGCCCTGGCCTTCGGCGCGCCTCTCCCCGCCGTCGACGTGAACGTGGCCCGGGTGGTCTCCAGGGCCCGGCTGGGCCGCGACCGGGCGCCCGTCCGCGAGGTGGAGCTCGCCGCCAGCCGTTGGCTGGCCGGGTCCGATCCCGCGGATTGGAACCAGGCCGTGATGGACCTGGGACGGGGGGTCTGCCGGGCGGTCCCCCGCTGCGGGGCCTGCCCCCTCGCCGCGCGCTGCCGGTTCCGCCGGATGGGTGCCCCACCCTCCCCGCCGCGCCGGCGCGGGGAGCCGTTCGCCGGCTCGGCCCGCGAGGTCCGGGGACGCGTGCTCCGGCTCGTCCTCGGGGGGAGGACGACGCTCGCTCGGCTGGCCCGGGAGATGGAGGAGCCGCTCGTCCGGGTGGCGGCGGCTGTCCGGTCCCTCCACCGCGAGGAGCTCCTTCGGGCCGGCCCGGCCGCCCTGGCCGGGCGGGGGTCGGGCCGGGTCGGGCCCGTCGTCTGAGGGGATCCGAGGAACGCCCTCGGCCCCGTCGGACCGGGCCGGCGCCTAGCTCCCCTTCAGGGCGGGCAGGACCTCCTCCCCGAACAGCTCCACCGCCCGGGACGCGGTCTCGAAGTCCATCCCCGGGTAGTGGAGCCGCACCACGAGGTGGAACTCCTCGCGGGCGCCGAAGGCGTCGACCAGCGGGCGGAGGGCCCGGGCCACCGCGTCGGGAGGGCCGCTCGGGGTCCAGGCCCGGAGGGTCTCCTCGTCCGGGGGGAGCGGTTCGAGGGAGTCGTGGGCCGGGGTGTCCGCGCCGCCCTCCCAGGCGCTGTAGGCTCCCATCTGGTGCGCGACGCCGGCCCGCACCAGGGACCACGCATCGCTCCCCTCGGCCACGAACGCGTTGTGCAGGACGGCCAGCCCCAGGGCGCCCGGCTCCCTCCCCGCCTCCCGGGCCCCCTCCTCGACCAGCGCGAGCGACCGGCGCAGCTCCTCCACGTCGCCGCTGTCCACGATGTACCCGTCGCCCAGCCGCCCGGCCCGCCGTACGGCCCGCTCCGCGTAGCCCCCGAGGTAGATGGGCGGTCCTCCCGGGCGGGCCGGGGGCGGCGTCACCCGGACCTGCTCGAACCGGTGGGCGCGCCCCAGGAACGAGAAGCGCTGGCCGGTCCAGGCCCTCCGCAGGATCTCCACCGTCTCGGTCGTCCGGGACACCCGTTCCTCGAACGGGATGCCGAACATCCGGAACTCCTCCTCCCTCCAGCCGATCCCCAGGCCCAGGATCAGCCGGCCGTCGGAGAGCTGGTCCACGACGGCCGCGTCCTCGGCCAGCCGCAGGGGATGGTGGAGCGGCGCCAGGACGACCCCCGTGCCCAGGCGGATCCGCTCGGTCGCGGCGGCGAACGCGGCGAGCATCGGCAGGAGGGAGGGGAGGTAGCCGTCCGACGACCCGTGGTGCTCGCTCACCCAGGCCGAGTCGAAGCCCAGGGCCTCGGCCAGGCGGACCAGCTCGAGCGTCTCCCGGTACTCGCGTGCGAACGTCCGTCCCGAGCCCGGCGGGACCTGCCCCGTGAACAGGCCGATGCCGATCTGGACCGCCACGGCCGAACCCTACCCGTGGGTCCCGGCGGCGGACAACGGGCCGGGGCGCAGCAGGGTTGGAATGATAATCATTCTCGACTATCCTCGGGGTCGTGCGGGTGCGATGGGCGCTCGCGGTCGCGGCCCTGGGTGGCCTGCTGGCCTCGTGCGGGCCGGGGGGGGACCACCGCGTCCAGGTGGTGGCGTCCTTCTACCCCCTGGCCTGGGTCGCCTCGGAGGTGGGTGGGCCCAGGGTCTCCGTGGAGGATCTGACGCCTCCCGGGGGCGAGGCCCACGAGGCGACGCTCGGCGCGTCGCAGCGGGCGGCGGTGGAGGACGCGGCGATCGTGCTCGTCCTCGGGTTCGGGTTCCAGCCGGACATCGAGCGGGCGGCCGCCGACGCCTCGGGGACGGTGGTCCGGGTGGCCGACGGCCTGGCGCTCATGCCGGGGGGCGACGACCTGCGCTACGACCCCCACGTATGGCTCGATCCCCCGATGATGCGGTCGATCGTGGAGGAGGTGGCCGGGGCGCTCCGGGCCGTGGACCGGGCCGGGGCCGAGGGCTACCGGCGTCGGGCGGCCGCCCTCGACGAGGAGCTCCGGAGCCTCGATGCCGCCTACCGGGAGGGGCTCGCCGACTGCGCGTACCGCACGATCGTCGTGACCCACGAAGCGTTCGGGTACCTCGCGCGCCGCTACCGGCTCCGGCAGGTGGGGATCGAGGGCCTGGCGCCGGAGAGCGAGCCGACCGCGGCCGCGGTGCAGGCGGCGATCCAGGCCATCCGGTCCGGTGCCGCGGCCCCGGCGGTCTTCCACGAGGCGACCCCGGAGGGGGTCCGGACGGGTCGCGGCGTCGCGCAGGACGCGGGCGTGCCGGCGCTCGCCCTGTCGACGCTCGAGTCGCCCCCGGCGTCCGGGGACTACCTGTCGGTGATGCGCAGGAACCTGGAGGTGCTGAGGGAGGGGCTGCGGTGCCGGTGATCGAGCTCCGGGGCGTCCGGTTCGGCTACGGGGCCGTGCCGGTGCTCGACGGGGCGGACCTGGCCCTGGAGCGGGGCGAGTTCGCCGTGCTGGCGGGGGCCAACGGGAGCGGGAAGTCCACCCTGCTGCGCGTCTGCGTGGGCCTCCTCCGCCCGGACGCCGGGACCGTGCTGCTGCTGGGCGGCGACCCCCGCGACCCGGCCATCCGCCGGAGGGTGGGCTACGCGCCCCAAGGGCTGCGCGTGGCCACCTCCCTGCCGGTCTCGGTGACCGAGGTCGTGGTGGCCGGCCTGGTGCCGACCAGGGGGCTCCTGCGGAGGGTGGACCGGCGGGACCGGGCGGCGGTGACCGCCGCCCTGCGGTCGGTGGGGTTGGCCGACCTCTCCGCGGAGTGCCTGTTCGAGCTCTCCGGCGGGCAGCAGCAGCGGGCCATCCTGGCCCGGGCCCTGGTGGGCGAGCGGGACGTCCTGCTCCTGGACGAGCCGACCACCGGGATCGACCAGCAGCTCCGCCCGCAGCTCGCCGCGGAGCTCCGGAGGCGGGCCGACGCGGGGGCCGCCGTGATCGTGGTCTCGCACGACCCCGACGACTTCCACGACGTGTGCGACCGGATCCTCGTCATCGACCGGGGGATCGTCCGGCAGGTGACCCACGAGGAGTTCCACACCCACCTCGAGCTGGGAGGGGGGCGGTGAGCCGGCTCCTCGCGGAGTTCGTGATCCGAGCCTACGTGGCCGGCGCGGTGGTGGGGGCGACCGCCCCGGTGATCGGGAGCTTCCTGGTGCAGCGGCGGCTGGCGCTGATCGGCGACGGCATCGGGCATCTCGCGTTCGCCGGGGTGGCGCTCGGCGTCGTGCTGGGCGTGGCTCCCCTGTGGGGGGCGCTCCTGGTGGCCGCTGCGGGAGGGATGCTCCTGGAGGGGATGCGGACCAGGGGGCGCCTGGCCGGGGACCTGTCGCTCGCCATCATGTTCTACGCGGGGATCGCGCTGGGGTCCGTGCTGCTCTCGGCCGCCGGGCGGTTCGACGCGTCGGCCCTCGGCGTGCTGTTCGGGAGCATCCTCACGGCGACCTGGTCGGACGTCGCGGCCATCGGGGTCCTCTGCGGGGCGGTCCTCGGCGTGGCCCTCCTGTTCTACGAGCAGCTGCTGGCGGTGGCCCTGGACGAGGAGACGGCCCGGGCGTCGGGGCTCCCGGTGGACCAGCTCAACCTCCTCCTGCTGGGCCTGGTGGCGCTCCTCGTCGCCGCCGGGATGCGGGTGGTGGGCCTCCTGCTGATTGCCGCGCTGCTCGTGGTCCCGGTGGCGGCGGGGTCCCGCCTGGCGCACTCGTTCCGCGGGGCGATGCTGTGGGGCGTGGCCTTCGGCGTCGGCTCGGTCCTGGCCGGGCTGGTGATCGCCGTGGCGGAGGGGGAGCTGGCCCCGGGCGGCACGATCGTGCTGGCCTCGGTGGGGGGCTTCGTGCTGGCCTCGCTCGCCGGGCGGCGGGCCGCGCGGCGTCACCCCCGGAGGGTCGCTCCGTGAACGCCGGGACGGCGCTGGGCCGAGCCGGGCTGCGGCCGACGCGGCAGCGGCGGGCGATCCTGGAGGCGATGGAGCGGGCCGGACGGCCGG
>DATLZP010000022.1:0-3052 GCA_035573935.1 Actinomycetota bacterium | reverse complement strand
GGGGGCTACAAGCACTCCGGCTACGGGAAGGACATGAGCATCTACTCGATCGAGGAGTACACGAACCTCAAGCACGTGATGGCCTCGCTCGACTGACGAGCGGGCGGAGGCGCGGCGGTCCGGGCCCGGGGGAAGCGGGCCCGGGCCGTCGCCCCCGGTTCCGAGGAGGGAACGAGGTGACCCGGCGATGACCACGAAGCGGTACCTGGTGGCGGGGGAGTGGCGGTCCGGCGACGGGACGTTCGAGGTCCGCAGCCCGTACGACGGCAGCGTGGTGGCGGAGGTGGGGGTCCCCACCGAGGCCGACGTGGAGGAGGCGGCGGCCACCGCCCAGGCGACGTTCGCCGAGAGCCGGCACCTCCCGGTGCACGCCCGGGCGGAGGCGCTGATGCACATCTCCCGGCGCCTGGCCGAGCGGAACGAGGAGATCGCTCAGCTGATCGCCCGGGAGGGGGGGAAGCCGCTCAAGTGGGCCACGATCGAGGCCACCCGGGCCATCTCGACGTTCCGGTGGGCGGCCGAGGTGCTGCGGGCCGGCGACGACGAGTTCCTCCGCCTCGACACCGAGGCCTCGCTCGGCTCGCGGGTGGGGATCGTCCGACGCTTCCCCCTGGGGCCCGTGCTGGGGATCACGCCGTTCAACTTCCCGGTGAACCTCGTCGCCCACAAGGTGGCCCCGGCGCTGGCCGTCGGCGCGCCGATCGTCGTGAAGCCGGCCCGGGCCACGCCGCTCGGCGCGCTCGTGCTGGGCGAGCTGTTCGCGGAGACCGACCTGCCGAAGGGGATGGTCCAGGTCCTCCCCGTGTCCTCCCAGGTGGCGGACGGGATGGCCCGGGACCCCCGCTACCGGAAGCTCTCCTTCACCGGCTCCTCCGAGGTGGGCTGGTACCTGAAGGGCCTGGACCCCAGGAAGCGCGTCACGCTGGAGCTCGGCGGGAACGCCGGCGTGATCGTCCACTCCGACGCCGACCTCGACCTCGCCGCCCAGCGCGTGGCGTTCGGCGGCTACTACCAGGCCGGGCAGAGCTGCATCAGCGTCCAGCGGGTGCTCGTCCAGTCCGAGGTGTACGAGGACTTCGCGGCCCGGCTGGTGAAGCAGGTCGAGTCGCTCAAGCTGGGCGACCCGCTGGACCCCACGGTGGACGTGGGGCCGCTGATCGACGCCGGGGCGCTGGAGCGGATCGACGCCTGGGTGCGGGAGGCGGTGGCCGGGGGGGCCGAGGTGCTCACCGGCGGGGAGCGGCAGGACCCGTTCTACGTCCCGACCGTGCTCGCCCGGACCACGCCGGAGATGAAGGTCCGCTGCGAGGAGATCTTCGGCCCCGTGACCACGGTCTCGCCCTACCAGACCTTCGAGGAGGCGCTGGCCGAGGTGAACAACTCGCGGTACGGCCTCCAGGCCGGCGTGTTCACCCGGGACATCGAGCGGATCTTCCAGGCCCATCGGGAGCTCGAGGTGGGCGGCCTGATCGTGAACGACGTCTCCGCGTTCCGGGCCGACCAGATGCCGTACGGCGGCTCGAAGGACTCGGGGTTCGGCCGGGAGGGGCTCCGGTACGCGATGGAGGAGATGACCGAGCCCCGGATCATGGTCCTCTCCCACCTGCCCCTGTAGTGGGCGCCCGGCTCGCCGTCCTGGGGGCGGGCGCGATGGGGAGCGCCGCGGCGGTCCTCCTCGCCCGGCACCGGGAGGACGTGGAGCTCCTGGTCCTCGACGCCGACGCCGATCGGGCCCGGACCACCGTGCGCCGGGCGGGGCACGGGGAGGCTCGGGGCCTCGACGCCGCCGCCGGCGACCTGGCGGGGGAGCTCCGCGGGGTGGACGCCGTCGCCAACTGCCTCCCGTACCGGCTGAACCTGCCGGTGATGGAGGCCGCCCTGGCCGCCGGCTGCCACTACGCCGACCTGGGCGGGCTGTTCCACACCACCCGCAGGCAGCTCGAGCTCGATCCGCGGTTCCGGGACGCGGGCCGCTCGGCCGTGCTGGGGATCGGGTCGGCCCCGGGGCTGACGAACGTCCTGGCCCGCCTGGGCGCGGACCGTTTGGACCGGGTCGTGTCGATCGACCTGGTCGACGGCTCGGTGGACGTGGGGGAGGAGCGGTTCGCCGTGCCCTACTCCGCCCAGACCGTCCTCGACGAGTTCACGCTCCCGGCGGTGGTCTTCGAGGACGGGGAGCTCCGGGAGGTCCCCGCCGGCTCCGGCGTGGTGGACCGGGCCTTCCCGGAGCCGGTGGGGGTGCAGCCCGCGATGTACACGCTGCACTCCGAGCCCGCCACGCTGCCGTTCACGATCCCCGGCGTGCGCAACGTCCGGTGGCGCCTGGCCCTCCCCCGGGCCATCCACGACGGGTTCCGGTTCCTGGTCGACGTGGGCCTGGCCTCCACGGAGCCCGTGGAGACGCCCCGGGGGCCGGCCATCCCCCGGGAGGTGCTCGTGGCGGTGCTGGACCGGCTCCCCCAGCCCTCGGGCCCACCGCGGGACGTGGAGTACCTCGACGTGCGGGTGGAGGGCGAGCGGGGCGGCCGGCCGGCCACGCACGTCGCGCTGGCCCGGTTCGACCCCAGCCCGGAGGGGCTGTCGGCGGGGGCCTTCGGCACCGCGCTCCCCATCGCCATCGCCGTGCGGTGGATGGCGGAGGGGAGGGTCCAGCCAGGGGTCCACCCGCCGGAGACCGCGTTCGACCCCGTGGCCTTCGTGGCCGAGTGCGAGCGGCAGGGGATCGGCTTCTCCACCGAGCTCCTCGAGGGCTGAGCTCCCCGAGGCCCCGGCGGCGCCGGTCGGCGCTAGGCTGGGACCGTGGACACGACCACGCTCCTGCTGATCCTCGTCCCGTTCCTGGCCTTCGTCCTGGTCTCCCTCGCCGCCTTCTCGTTCATGTCCCGGCAGGTCGAGGCGGCCTCCCGGCGGATGGAGCGGGCCGGGCGGTGGGAGGAGGACGAGGACGACGTGGTCTTCGAGCGGCCCTGGTGGGGGAACCCCGGGGTGTGGCTGCTGGTCTCGGCGGTGTTCGTGGCCCTCGGCCTCTTCGTCTTCCCCCAGCTCTTCGGGT
>DATLZP010000021.1:0-3013 GCA_035573935.1 Actinomycetota bacterium | reverse complement strand
GTGGTCCACCGCCGAGGGCTCCTCCCCGGCGTCCCGGAGGGCCCACCGCATCGAGAGCGCCGCCCCGGAGCCCTTGGGGTCGGGGGCCGTGATGTGGAACGCGTCGTCGGAGGCCCCGTAGCCGGCCACCTCGCAGTAGATTCGGGCCCCCCGGGCCCGGGCGTGGTCCTCCGCCTCCAGGATCAGGCAGCAGGCTCCCTCGGAGAGGACGAACCCGTCCCGCTCGGCGTCGAACGGGCGGGAGGCGGTCTCGGGGTCGGGGTTCCTGGTGAGCGCGGTCATCTGGGCGAAGGCGGCCACCGTGAGGGGGAGCGTGGCCGCCTCCGAGCCCCCGGCGATGCACAGGTCCAGGGTCCCCTCGCGGATGTAGCGCATCGCCTCGCCGATCGCGTGGTTCGACGAGGAGCAGGCCGAGACCGGGCTGAAGTTCGGGCCGGTGAGGCCGTAGCGCATCGCGACGTGCCCGCCGGCGGCGTTCGCCATGAGGGCCGGGACCATGAACGGGGAGACCCGCCCCGGCCCCTTCTCCAGCATCACCAGGTGCTGCTGGAGGAGCGTCTCGATCCCGCCGATCCCGGTGGCGATGATGGCCCCGCCCCGCTCCGCGACGACCTCCGGGTTCCCCGCGTCCTCCCAGGCCAGGGCGGCGGCGGCCAGGGCGTAGTGGGAGAAGCGATCGGTCCTGCGGACCTCCTTGGGGTCGAGGAACCGCGAGGGGTCGAAGCCGTCCACCTCCCCGGCCACGGTGACGGGGAGGTCGGAGGGGTCGAACCGCGTGATCCGCCGGATCCCGTTGCGGCCGGAGACCAGGCCCCGCCAGAACTCCTCCACCCCGATCCCGACCGGGGTGACGGGCCCGATCCCGGTGACGACGACGCGCCGGCGGTCGGCCACGGCGCCTACGACGCCCCCACCTTCTGGGCGACGAGCTCGATGGCCTGGCCCACGGTCTTCACGTCCTGCATCTCCTCCTCGGGGATCTCGATGTTCCACTCCTCCTCGAGGGCGAGCACCGCCTCCACGAGGTCGAGCGAGTCGGCGTTCAGGTCCTCGGCGAACCGCGCCTCCGGCGTCACCTGGCTCTCCTCCACGGCCAGCTGCTCGGCGAGCACCTTCCGCACCCGCTGCTCGATCTCCGCCCTGTCCATCCGTCCCTCCTTCGACCCGTCGATCCCCGCCGCGCCCGGCCTCAGGCGGAGAGCCCGCCGTCCACCGGGATCACGGCGCCGTTCACGTACGACGCCTCGTCCGACATCAGGAACCGCACGACCGCCGAGACCTCCTCGAGATGGGCCGTCCGCCCCACCGGGGTCTGGTCGATGTAGTACGCCCGGGCCCGGTCGTCCAGGTGCGAGGTCATCTCGGTGTCCAGCAGGCCCGGGCAGACCGCGTTCACCGTGACGCCCTTCGCCCCCACCTCCCGGGCCAGCGACCGGGTGAAGCCCACGAGCGCCGTCTTCGACGCCGCGTAGGCCGCCTGGCCGATGTTCCCCCGGAACGCGATCACCGAGGACATGTTGACGATCCTGCCCCAGCGGGCCCGGAGCATCGTCCGGAGGGCCTGGCGGGAGCACAGGAACGCCCCCCGCACGTTCGTGTCCATCGTCCGCTCGAACGTCTCGACCGGGTACTTGAGCAGCAGCCCGTCCTGGGAGAACCCGGCGTTGTTCACCAGGCCGGTGACCGGGCCCAGCGCGTCCTGGACCTCCCGGAAGGCCTCCGCCACCGAGGTCTCGTCGGTCACGTCGAGGTGGACGACCATGCCCGTCGCGCCGGCCGCCTCCACCTGCTCCAGCGCCTCCTTCGCCTCGGCCTCGCTGGACCGGTAGCCCACCGCCACCCGCCAGCCGCCCCCGGCCAGGGCCACGGCGCAGGCTCGGCCGATCCCCCGGGAGCCCCCGGTCACGACGGCCACCCTCACGAGGTCGGTCCGGGCATCGTCCATCGCAGCAGGTTCGCCCCCCAGGCCAGCCCCGCCCCGAACGAGGTGAGGAGGACCAGCGCCCCGGGCTCGATCCGGCCCGCCCGCCACGCCCGGTCCAACGCGATGGGGATCGAGGCGGCGGAGGTGTTCCCCACCTCCTCCACGTCCACCACCGCCCGGTCGGCGTCGATCCCCAGGCGCTCGGCCACCGCCACCATGATCCGGGCGTTGGCCTGGTGGGGGATCAACAGGTCCACGTCGTCCGGCGTGTGCCCCGCCTTCTCCAGCAGCTCCCGGCAGGCGTTCGCCATCTCCACCACGGCCCGCTTGAACACCTCCCGCCCCGAGGCCATCCGGATCGCGTGCTCCCCGGCCGCCACGGTCTCGGCCGAGGCCGGCCGGGCCGAGCCCCCGGCCGGGATCACCAGCAGCTCCGCGGCGTTCCCGTCGGCCCCTAGGACCGAGCCCAGCAGCCCGGGCTGCTCGGAGGGGCGCAGCACCACGGCCCCCGCCCCGTCCCCGAACAGCACGCACGTCGTGCGGTCGGAGAGGTCGAGGTAGCGGGAGAGGATCTCCGCCCCGATCACGAGCACGGTCTCGGCCGTCCCCGCGCCGAGGAGCGCCCCGCCCACCGACATCCCGTAGGAGAACCCGGCGCAGGCCGCGTTCAGGTCGAAGGCCGGGCAGGAGAGCCCCAGGTTGCGCTGGACCCGGACCGCCGCGGCCGGGATCGGCGTGTCGGGGGTGAGCGTGGCCACCACGATCAGGTCCACCTGCTCGGCGGGGACCCCGGCGCTCTCCAGGGCCCGCCGGGCGGCGTCGGTGGCGAGGTCGGAGGTGTTCCGGCCGTCCTCGGCGAAGCGGCGCTCCCGGATCCCGGTCCGGGTCCGGATCCACTCGTCGCTCGTGTCCACGAACGACTCGAACCACGCGTTCGGGATGGCGCGGTCGGGGAGCGCGGAGCCCACCCCGACCACCGCCGCGTGCCGGGCCGGGGTCATGCCGGATCCCTGTGGAGGCGGGTGGTCACGGCGGCGAGGATACCCTCCCGCCCGGCGGGCGTCGCCCTCATCCCCGGGCCTCCGTGCG
>DATLZP010000020.1:0-11989 GCA_035573935.1 Actinomycetota bacterium | reverse complement strand
GAAGTAGGTCTCCACGTAGCGGTCGGGGTCGCCCCAGATCGTCCGGGCGATCGCCGGCCAGGGCCGCCTGAGGACGAGGTACCCGCCCCCGCCCGGCGGCACGGAGGCCCCGGACTCGTCCACGACGTCGGCCTCGATCCCGGGCAGCGGCACCGTGGCCGATCCCGGCTTGAGCCGGGTGATCCCGGGCAGCGGGCTGATCAGGATCATCCCCGTCTCGGTCTGCCACCAGGTGTCGACCACCGGGCACCGCTCGCCGCCGATGTACTTCCAGTACCAGACCCAGGCCTCGGGGTTGATCGGCTCCCCCACCGATCCCAGGAGCCGGAGCGAGGAGAGGTCGTGCGCGCCCGGGTACTCCGGCCCCCACCGCATGAACGCGCGGATCGCCGTGGGCGCCGTGTACAGGATCGTGGCCCGGTACCGCTCCACGATGCTCCACCACCGGTCGCGGTCCGGCCAGTCCGGGGCCCCCTCGTAGAGAATCCCCGTGGTGTGGTTCGCCAGGGGCCCGTAGACGATGTAGGAATGCCCGGTCACCCAGCCGATATCGGCGGCGCACCAGTACACGTCGTCCTCCCGGACGTCGAAGATCATCCGGTGGGTGGCGGCCACGCCCGTGAGATAGCCGCCGGTGGTGTGGGCGATCCCCTTCGGCCTCCCCGTCGTCCCGCTCGTGTACAGCAGGTACAGGAGGTCCTCGGCGTCCATCTCCTCGGGGGGCACGTCCGGCGACGCTTCTTCCATCAGCTCGTGGTACCAGTGGTCGCGACCCTCCGTGAACGGAACGTCCTCCCCCGTGCGCCGCACCACCACGACCTGCTCGATCGAGGGGGTCTCGCGGAGCGCCTGGTCGCTGTTCGCCTTGAGGGGGACGACCTGGCCCCGTCGGTACCCTCCGTCCGCCGTGATCAGCACCTTGGCCCCGGCGTCGTTGATCCGATCCTTCAGCGCCTCCGCCGAGAACCCGCCGAAGACCACGGAGTGGGGGGCCCCGATCCTGGCGCAGGCCAGCATGGCCACCGGCAGCTCGGGGATCATCGGGAGGTAGATGTTCACCCGGTCCCCCCTGCGAACGCCCAGCGAGCGGAGGACGTCCGCGAACCGCCCCACCTCGTCCCGGAGCTCGCGGTACGTGATCGTCCGGGTCTCCCCGGGCTCGCCCTCCCAGAAGTAGGCCACCTTGTCGCCCCCGCCCGCTTCCACGTGGCGGTCCAGGCAGTTGAAGGAGGCGTTCAGCCGGCCCCCCAGGAACCACTTCACCCAGGGCGGGGTCCACTCCATCACCCGATCCCAGGTGCGGCTCCAGGCGAGGCGTCCCGCCTGCTCCGCCCAGAAGGCCTCGGGATCGGCCGCCGCTCGCTCGTAGATCCCCGGGTCCGAGACGACGGCCCGCTCCGCGAAGCCGGGCGGCGGGTCGAACACGCGCTCCTCCCGGAGCAGGGCCTCGATCGTCCGATCGACCTCGCTCATCGCGTCCCTCCCTGCCGCTCGGGCCGTCCGGGCATCGTACCCGGACGGCCGCGCGGGGAGCGAGCCGGGCGGGGGATGGACGGCCCTTGCACCACCAACCGTCCTGCGGGGGATCCGCCTGGGGCTCCCGACCCTCCTCGTGATCCGGGACCCGGACGAGGCTGCGGTGGAGCTGGTGGTGGCCACGTTCCGCGAAGTGGCCTCCGACCCCGCCGTCGTGGTCCGGCGCCTGAACGTCCCGGTTCGGCATGGCGCTGGTCGAGCCCTCCGGCTCCCGGCCCGCCGCGCCTGCGAGGACCTCTGGCCCGGCGGGCCGTTGATACGGGGCGCAACCCAGGGAGGCGCCCGGTGCTTGCAAGGCTCCTCCCGAGCGGGCAGCATCGTGGCCCGGGGCCGAACCGGGCCCCCGCCAGCGGACGACGGCCCGCGCGCCGTGCGGGAGAGAGGAGGCCCAGGTGGCCACGTACGAGGCCTACTGCGTGAAGTGCCGCCAGAAGCGGGAGTTCGAGGGCCAGGAGGTCACGCTGAAGAACGGGCGGCGGGCGGCCCAGGGCAGCTGCCCGGTCTGCGGCACGAAGGTGATGCGGATCCTGGGCAAGGCCTCCTGAGGCCGCGCCCGGCGCGGCCACCCGGAGCCGGGGTCAGTTCCCCGGAGCGAGCAGCTCGGCCGGAGCGAAGAACGGCTTGGACGGACCGCCACGGCGGTGGCGTTCCGCCAGGTCGGCCACCGTGGTCTCGTCGAAGACCCGCTTGATGGCCAGGGCCACGTCCCCCCAGAAGCCCTGGAGGCCACACCGGGAGTCCTGGAAGCACGTGTGGTCCGAGGGCTCCAGGCAGAACATGGGGAAGATCTGGCCCTCGATCGCGTCCGCGATCTGGCCCACGGTGATCTCCTCCGGGGGCCGGGCCAGGCGACAGCCGCCGCCGGCTCCCCGGAAGCTCTCCACGAGGCCCGCCTTGTGCAGGGCTCCCAGTTGCTGTTCGAGGAACCGGAGCGGGACCTGCTGGGCCCGGGCGATCTCCCGGGCCGGCGTCAGGCCGCCCTCCTCGCGACGCAGCGCGAGCTCGATCATCGCGCGCATCGCGTACTCCAACCGCTGCGAGACCTTGAGCACGCTTTCCGCCTCCCCGTCGGCCAGGGTAGGTTGGGGTGATGATGGTGTCAACGCGATCGGCGACCCGGCGGACCGACGGCCCACGCCGGTGAGACCGCTGGACGTCCTGTACGCCGACGTCGACGGCACCCTCCTGGGGCCCGGGGGCTCCCTCTTCGCCGACGCGGGCGGGCGGCCCACGGGGCGGGGGGCCCGGGCCGTGGCCGCGCTCCACGAGGCGGGGGTCCGGCTCGTCCTGGTCTCTGGCCGGACCCGGGCCCGCCTCGGCGAGGTGGCCCGGGTGCTGGGAGCCTCGGCCTACGTGGCCGAGCTGGGCGCGTTGCTCGTCGAGGGAACGGACCCCCGCGCCACCGTCGTCCCCTGCTTCGGCTCCTACCGGGGCCCGGGATCGCCGTTCGAGGCCATCGCCCGGTCGGGCGCCGCCGCCCTGCTCCTCGAACGGTTCCGGGGTCGGCTCGAGCTGCACTCGCCGTGGTCCGCGGAGCCCCGGGAGGCCACGGTCCTGCTCCGGGGCCTCGTGGACCCCGAGGAGGCGAAGGAGCTGCTGGAGCGAGCCGGGCTGGGGTGGCTCGAGCTCCGGGACAACGGCCCCGTGCGTCGCCCCCTCCCCCACCTGGACCTCCCGGAGGTCCGGGCGTACCACCTGGTGCCCCGGGGCGTGGGGAAGGCGGCCGCGGTCCGCCTCCACCTCGAGCGCCACGGGATCGACCCCGGCCGGGCCGCCGCCGTGGGGGACGGACCCGCCGACCTCGAGGTCGGGGAGGTCGTGGGGACCGTGGTCCTGGTGGGGGTCCCGCGGGAGGCGGCGGACGCGAGGCCCCGGGGAACCGACCGACGGATCGTCGCGGTGGAGGAGCCCGGCCCGGAAGGGTTCGCCCGGGCCGTCGAGGCCCTCCTCGGCGGAACGGCGGAGGGGCCGCCCCGGACCGGTCGGTAGACTCGGAGCGTGCTGCCCACGGTCCCGGTCACGCCCAAGCGGGTCGACGACTACGTCGAGCCCGCCGGCCCGGAGGCCGTGGAGCGGTTGCGGGACGCGGCCAAGGCGCTCCAGGGGGCCCGCCTCCTCCAGGTGAACAGCACGGCGTTCGGGGGCGGGGTCGCGGAGCTGCTCCACACGCACGTGCCGCTCCTGCAGGACCTGGGGATCGACACCACGTGGGCCCTGATCGAGGGGCACGAGGAGTTCTACGCCCTCACCAAGGGGATCCACAACGCCCTGCAGGGGGCGCCGCTCGACTGGGGTCCCGGCCACGAGGCCGTCTACTGGGAGCGGATGCGGGCCAACGCCCGCGAGCTCGTCGAGCTGGCCGAGCCCTTCGACCACGTGCTGATCCACGATCCCCAGCCGGCGGGCCTGCTCCAGGCCCTGGACGAGCTGGGCGGGCGGCACGGGAAGTGGCTGTGGCGCTGCCACGTCGACCTGTCGGCGCCCAACGCCACGGTGTGGGCCTTCTTCGAGCCGCTCGTGCGCTCGTACGACGCGGTCATCTTCACCCTCGACGAGTACCGCCAGCCCGGGCTGGTCGGCCCCCACATCGCCTCGATCCCCCCCTCGATCGACCCGCTCTCGCCGAAGAACGTCGAGCTGTCCGAGGAGACGATCCAGGAGATCGTCGTCCGGTACGGCATCGACCCGGACCGGCCGCTGATGACGCAGATCTCCCGGTTCGACCCCTGGAAGGACCCGATCGGTGTGATCGATGCGTTCTTCCTGGCCCGGATGGAGGTCCCCGAGCTCCAATTGCTGATGGCCGGATCGCTCGCCCACGACGACCCGGAGGGGATGCACTTCCTCGACCTCACCGAGGCCCGGCGCGACGGCCACCCCGACGTGCACCTGCTGACCGACCTCCAGGGCGTCGGGAACGTGGAGATCAACGCGTTCCAGCGGGCCTCGACCGTCGTGGTCCAGAAGTCGATCCGGGAGGGGTTCGGCCTCGTGGTGACCGAGGCCATGTGGAAGGGCCAACCCGTGGTCGGGGGAGACGTCGGCGGGATCCGCCTGCAGGTCGCGGACGGGGAGACCGGCTACCTCGTGGGCTCGGTCGAGGCCTGCGCCCAGCGGGTCGTGGACCTGATCCGGCGACCGGAGGTCCGGGCCCGGATGGGCCGGGCGGCCCGGGAGCGGGTCCGCGACCGGTTCCTGTGCATCCGTGAGCTGGAGGACACGCTGCGGCTGATGGCGTTGCTGGGATGAGGCCGGCGAACGCCCGGATCGTGGTCGCGTCGAACCGGGGGCCGGTCTCGTTCGAGCGGGACCGGGCGGGGCTCCGGGCGCAGCGCGGGGCGGGCGGTCTCGTCACCGCCCTCACCGGCGCGATGCACCGGACCGGTGGCCTGTGGGTGGCCGCGGCCATGACCGAGGGCGACCGGGAGGTGGCCCGCCGGGATGGGGGCCGGATCGACCTGGAGGGCGAGGGGGCCGTCACGCACCTGCGGTTCCTGGAGTTCCCCCCGGAGGTGTTCGATCGCTACTACAACGGCGTGGCCAACGGGATCCTGTGGTTCGTCCACCACTACCTGTGGGACACGGTCCGCTCCCCGGCCTTCGACGACTCCACCGAGGCAGCGTGGCAGGACTACGTGCGGGTGAACCGGGCCTTCGCGGAAGCCCTGGCCGATGAGGGCGAGCGGTCCCCGACCGAGCCGCTGTACCTCGTGCAGGACTACCACCTCTCGCTCGTCCCCCGCTTCCTGCGGGACCTCCGGCCCGGGGCGCTAATCGCGCACTTCTCCCACACCCCGATGGCCGGCCCCACGTACCTCCGGATCCTCCCCATCCGGATGCGGGAGGCGATCCTGCGGGGCCTCCTCGGGGCCGACGTGCTCGGCTTCCACTCCCCGGCCTGGGCGGAGAACTTCCTGATGTCCTGCCGGGGCGTCTCCGGGGCCCGGGTCGACCTCCAGCGGTCCCGGGTGACGATCGAGGGACGGGAGGTCCTGGTGAAGGTCCACCCCATCTCGATCGACGCCGACGCCATCCGGCGGACCGGGGCCAGCCCCGAGGTCCAGGAGCTCCGGCGCCAGCTGGCCCGGTGGCGGGGGGACGCCAAGCTCCTGCTCCGCGTGGACCGCCTGGAGCTCACCAAGAACATCGTCCGGGGGTTCCGGGCCTTCGAGATCTTCCTCGAGCAGCGGCCGGAGTGGCGGGGCCGGGTGCGGTTCCTCGCCCTGCTGAGCCCCTCCCGCCAGGACCTCCCCGAGTACCGGGCATACGCGGAGGAATGCGTGGCCGAGGCGGAACGGGTGAACCGGGCCTGGGGCGACGCGGACTGGACGCCGATCGAGGTCCGCCTCCGGGACGACTACGCGGGGGCGGTCGCCGCCTACGGCCTCTACGACGCCCTCCTCGTGAACCCGGTGTTCGACGGGATGAACCTCGTGGCCATGGAGGGGCCGGTGGCGAACCGTCGCCACGGGGTCCTCGTGCTGTCCCGGAACGCGGGGGCCTTCGGCCGGCTGGGGCGCTACGCGCTCGGGCTGAACCCGTTCGACGTCCGGGAGACGGCCGAACGCATCGCCGAGGCCCTCACGCTCCCGGAGCACGAACGGCGGCGGCGGGCGCGCGGGCTCTCCCGCCTCGTGCTGGCCAACCCGCCGGAGCGGTGGGTGGGGGGCCAGCTCGAGGACCTGGAGCGGGCCCGCCGCCGGCGGCGGGCCTAACCGACCCCCGCCACCTCCCGCAGGAGCATGACGAGCCCCGCCGGACCCGGGACCACGAGGTCGGCCTCCCTCCGGAGCTCCTCGGGGGTCTCCGGCCCCTCCACGGCCACGCGGACCACGTGGAGCCCCCGGGTGGCGAGGCGATCGAGGGCGGCGAAGGCGTCTAGGTCGGCCACGTCGTCCCCCGCGTACAGCCCGGCGTCGATCCGGAGCTCCCGGGCGATCCGCTCCACCGCCCCGCCCTTCATCGGGCGACCCTCGGGCACGAGCTCCACGACCATCTTCCCCTCCACCAGGGCGAGGCCGGACCCCTCGGCCAGGGGGGCCAGCGCCCGGAGGAGCACCCGGCGGGCCTCGGGTGGGTGGGGGGCCTGCCGGTAGTGGACGGCCACCGTGCCGCCCTTGTCCTCCACCCATGTCCCGGGCACGGCGGCGGCCGCCGCTCGGACCCCGGCGATCAGATCCGCGGGCAACACCCCGGCCTCCATCCCGTACATCCCGACGTAGCGGATCCCCTCCACCCCGAGCAGGGACCGCACCTCCTCGGCCGGCCGACCCGAGACGACGGCCACCACGGCCACGCGGGGGACGAGGGCGGCCAGGGCCTCCCGGGCCCCCGGGGCGGGCCGCGCCTGCTCGGGCCGGGCCACGATCTCGGCCAGGGTCCCGTCGAAGTCGAGGAAGACGCCGGCCCGGTCGGGCCGCTCGAGGAGCCGGCGGAGGGCGCTACTCCTCGACGGAGTCCTCGCCGATCAGGATGACGACCTCCACCCGGGGGTCGAGCTCGGGTCCGTCGTCCGGGTACCGCTGCACCCGGGCTCCGGGGAAGTACTCGTCGCGGACGAACGTGGCGTTGGCCCGGGCCTGGCCCCCGTCCACGAAGTAGACCGCGGTCCGGCCGATCGGCTTCGCCGGCCAATCGTCGGCCTCCTGGGCGATGCGGAAGCCCTCGTCGTCCAGGCGCTGTTGGGCGGCCCCGGCCGCTCCCAGCTTGAACGTGCCGTTGTAGACCGCGATCCGGATCTGGGCCGGCTCCTGGGGCTCGAACGTGCGGGGCGGGGGGCTGGTGGGGGTGGGCGAGGTCGTGGCCGGTGGGCTGGTCCCGGTGGGGCCGCCGCCGGGGAGCCCGGCCCCGGTCTCGGGGAACGCGTTGGCCAGCACCGCCACACCCCCCAGGACCAGGGCGACGACGATGGCAAGCCTCACCGCGCCCGTGCCCACCCGACGGTCCTCCGCCCTCCGGCCCCCATCCGGCGCATCCTACCGCGGCCCCGGCCGGGGGGGGCGACGTCCGCCCTCCCTCACACCGGGGTGGCAAGATGCCGATGGTGACTGGGATGGGAGCCAGCGGATCCCGGACGGCGAGCCCCGGCCCGGCGGAGCCGGGCACGCGTCTCACGGCCCAGCTCGACATGCTCCACAGCCTGGCCGCCAGGCTGAACCGCCTGGACGATCCGGCGCAGATCGGCGAGGCCATCACCGCGGAGCTCCGGACGCTGCTCGACTACCACAACTGCCGCGTCTACCTCCTGGACGACGACGGGCGGACCCTGGTGCCGATCGCGTTCCGCGGGGAGCTCACCGAGTACCAGAGCGAGACCTTCGAGGAGCTCGTGACCCAGGTGGGGGAGGGCATCACGGGCCGGGTGGCCGAGACCGGGGAGCCCTTCTACACGCCGAACGCGATGGACGTGCCCTGGGCCGTGCAGATCGCGGGGACCCCCGAGGTCGAGGAGTCGATCATGGCGGTGCCGATGCGCTCCGGCGACCGCGTGACCGGGGTGATCGTGCTCTCCAAGCTCGGCGTGGACCAGTTCCACCCGGGCGACATGCGGGTCCTCGAGGTCCTGGCCTCCCACGCGGCGACCGCCATCGAGAACGCCCGCCTCCTCCAGCGGGAGCGCCGGGCGGCCGCCACGTCGGCCGCCCTCCTGGAGCTCTCCCAGGCGCTCACCATGGTCCACGAGCAGGAGCGGATCCTGGCCGCGGCCGTGGACCGGGTGCCCCGGATCGTCCCCGCCCGGGCCGTGGTGGCCTACGTCCGCGACCCGGCCGGCGGGGCATTCCGCCCGGTGGCGCACCGGGGGCCGCCCCGGGATCGGCCGATCCCCGACGTCCCGGCGGAGGTCGCGGCCGGGTTCCTCCGATCGCTCGACGAGCCGTTCGTCCTCCCGGCGGAGGCGCTGCGAGCCCTCCCCGAGGAGCTGCCGGTCCTGGATCGGGAGGCCGACGTCCTGGTCGCGCCGCTGCGATGGGAGCCGGACGGCTTCGGGGCCCTCGCCATCGTCGCCCCGGCGGGGGCCGGGTTCGACGAGGGAGCCACCCGGCTGGCCCGGGGGATCGCCGACATCACCTCCCTGGCCCTGGGGAACGCTCGTCGGTTCCACGAGCTGGAGCGCTTCCACGAGCTGGTCGAGGGCCTGGACGCCGTCTTCTGGGAGGCCGATGCCCGCACCCTGCGGTTCACGTTCCTCTCCCAGCGGGCCGGGGAGATCCTGGGGCCGATCGAAGCCGGGACCGCCACCTGGGGGGACCACATCGCGCCTCAGGATCGCGAGGAGGCCCTGACCCTCTGCCGAGCCATGCTGGCCAAGCGGCGGGACGCGAGCATCGAGTACCGGGTGACCGGGCCGGCGGGGCAGCCGCTGTGGGTCCGCGACCAGCTCCACGTCGTCGTGGACGCCGACCACGGGGCCCGGCGGCTCCGGGGGCTCATGGTGGACGTGACGGAGAGGAAGCGGGCGGAGCAGGCGCTCCGTCGCAGCGAACGCAAGTACTCGGAGGCCTTCCGCCGGGAGCGGGAGGCCGCCCGGCGGCTCCGGGCGCTGGACGAGATGAAGAACACGTTCCTGGAGGCGGTCTCCCACGACCTCCGGACCCCGCTCACCTCGATCCTGGGCTCGGCCATCACGCTGGAGCAGGCCGGGCCGGAGCTCCCTCGGGAGGACGCCGCCGACCTGGCCGGCAGGATCGCGGCGAACGCCCGCAAGCTGGAGCGGCTCCTGGGGGACCTGTTGGACCTGGACCGGCTGCAGCGTGGCATCATCGCCCCGCAGCGCCGCCCCACCGACGTGGCGGCCCTGGCCCGCCGGGTGGTGGAGGAGACGGAGGCGCTGAGGGACCGACCGGTGAGCCTGGAGCTGGAGCCGGTCGTGGCGCGGATCGACGCCGCCAAGGTGGAGCGGATCGTGGAGAACCTCCTGGCCAACGCGGTCCGGCACACGCCCCGAGGGACGCCGATCACCGTCCGCACCCGCCCCGCCCGGGGGGGCGTGGAGATCGAGATCGAGGACCGGGGCCCGGGCATCCCCCGGGAGATGCGGGAGGCGATCTTCGAGCCGTTCCGCCAGGCGCCTGGGCGTCCGCACCCATCGCCCGGGGTGGGGATCGGCCTCTCGCTCGTCCGGCGCTTCGCCGAGCTGCACGGCGGCCGGGCGTGGGTGGAGGAAGCTCCCCGGGGCGGCGCTGCGTTCCGGGTGTTCCTGCCCACCCCCGCGGAGGGGGACCCGGGCGGATCCGGTCCCCCCGACGCCTCCGCCGAGGGCTAGCCGCCCGGCGTGGCGCGCGCCGCCTCGCGGACCCGGGCGACCGCCTGGCGCAGGCTCGGGGAACCGGTCCCCTCCACGACCGCGCCGTAGACGCTCCAGTTCGAGCCCCCGGCGTCGGTGGCCACGAGCGGGCCGCACGCCACGATGCCCCCCTCGAAGGCATGGCTCGTCTCGCTGCCCGCCACCCAGAGGCGATCGCCACCGACCCCGTCGCAGTCGACGTCGGCCTGGAGCTCCAGGGGTCCGCTCGCCGCCACGCCGCTCACCACCACCAGCCGGGATCGCGCCACGACGGTCCCGCTCCCCGTGCCGGACCCGAGGACGACGAAGACCTGCCCGTAGGGGAAGCCGTTCGCCAGCACGACCGATCCCGACGCATCGACCCACAGGTTGCCCCGGGTCACCCTGGCCTTGGAGGAGCTCCGCGGGTCCTTGATCGTCACGAGCGACGATGCGGCCTCCGCGATCGGCGGACCGGCCAGGTACCCGACGATGGCCCCGATCGCGATCAGGGCCGCCGTCCGTGCCGGCCCGCGCCCCTTCTTCACAGCGTCCATCGCTCACCTCCCGTAGCCGTCCCGACCCCTCGCCCGGTCGGGATCCCTCTCCTCCGGGCGTCCGCGTACGACCCAGGCCGGAGCTCCCCTTCGCATGACGCCCGCCGCTCCACCGAACCGCATCGATCGATCCCCGGGCCGCCGTTGCCGACATCCAGCCCGACCCCGCCGGCCAGGACGTCCCAACCCCCCTCTCCCCGCAGGCGGTCCGCCCCGGCGCCGCCACGCAGCTCGTCCCCGGACGCGCCCCCGAAGAGCACGTCGTCCCCCGCCCCTCCGACCAGCCGATCCTCGAAGTGCCGGCCCAGGAGCGCGTCGCTGCCGGCGCCTCCTGCCAGCCGGTCGGCTCCCCCGTTGCCGATCAACACGTCGTTCCCCCTGCGGCCCACGAGGAGGTCGTTGCCGCCGCCCCCCACCAGTCGGTCGCTCCCGGACCCGCCGAGGAAGACCTCGATGCCCAGGAGGGTGTCCCCCTCCCCCGGGGCGCCGCTCACATCGGTCACGTTCGCCCGGAGCTCGACCCGCCCGGAGCGTCGGGAGTAGTCGGCGACGTCCCGGCCCCCTCCCCCGGCGATGCCATCGGCCCCGTCGGCGGTGGGATCGGCGACGAAGAGGTCCGGTCCCGCACCGCCGGACAGGGCGTCATCGCCGGACCCGCCCTCGAGGCGCGCGGGGATCGCGAGCGGCGGGCCGATGGCCCCACCCCCCGCCACCGAGAGCACGTCGTCACCGGCTCCGCCCGAGAGCTCGACGGCCTCGACCGAGCCCAGCCCGGTGAGCGACGGGGAGACCGGGTCGCCCAGCACCAGGTCACCTCCGTCGATGCCCAGGCGGAAGCTGTCCCCCGCGGCCGTGCCGACGAGCCGGAGGACGTCCTCCCCTCCCAGGAGCTCCACCGCCAGGGGGACGGGGGACCCCGCGGAGGTGTTGAACCCTCCATCCGCGGTATCCAGGACCAGCAGACCACGCGCCGTGACGACGATCCCGGCCACCGAGTCGACGGTCGCGCCGGCGCAGTCTCCGCTGAGCGGTTGCCCTGCCTCCAGGATCGTCCCGTCGGGCGCCCGGCGGACCGTGGTCTCCTCCGCCGCGGAGACGATGTGGATCACGTCGTCCCGGCGGTCGCACGCGCCCGTCCCTCCGGCCCCGGCGCGGTCCGCCGACCGACCGACGAGGGCGAGGAGGAGGACCACGCCGCCCACCCTGATCCCCCGCCCCCGCCGGCCCACGCCCCTCATCCCCCCGTCGGGACGGACACGACCGCGTCGATGACCTCACGCTGCTTCCCGTACGCGGGGCGGTTCACGACGCACCCCACGGCCGTCCGACGTTGACAGAGCGGGTTCCGGGGGCGGACTCACATCGTGGTGGAGCCGCCCCCGTCCAGGTTCAGCGCATCCCACGCGCCGAGCTCCACGAGCAGCGCGCCGAGCGCGGGGAAGCGCACTCCCCGGCTCCAGTCCGGCTGACGGCCGTCCACCGTCACCAGGAGGTACCGGCAGATCGAGGCGGGGTCGGCGTCCCTGCACCCGCGGGTGATCCCCACCGCCGTCCGGGGGTTCCGTCGGTAGAAGGGCGGGTCCGGACCGTGCCGCGATCCGCACGTCTCCCGGCAGGCGGGGCCGACGTTCTG
>DATLZP010000019.1:0-7017 GCA_035573935.1 Actinomycetota bacterium | reverse complement strand
CACGATGGCCCGGACCCGCTGCACGTTCGGGTCCCACCGGCGCTTCGTCCGTCGGTGGGAATGGGACACGCGCATCCCGAAGAACGGGCGCTTCCCGCAGATGTCGCAGACGGCGGCCATGGCTCCCCGATGCTAGCAGAGCGTCGGCCGGCCCCCGGGGACACCGGGCTCCCCGGCCTCGGATACCATGCTCGGCCCGGGCCGCCGGGGCGGCGGCCGGGATGCGTTCCGCCGGAGGAGGGATGGCCATGGGGACGGAGCGGGATCACCCGGGGGAGCGGTCGGAGGTGAGCCGGGGCGGCGCGTTCCCCGACGACGCCCAGGAGCTCCTGGAGCGGCACCGGAGGGTCCTGCCCTCCTGGCTCCTCCTGTACTACGAGCGGCCGATCGAGCTCGTCCGGGGGGAGGGGACCCGGGTGTGGGACTCGAGCGGGCGGGAGTACCTGGACTTCTTCGGCGGGATCGTGACCACGATCTCCGGCCACCTGATGCGCCGGATGGTCGAGGCCCTCGAGGCGCAGATCGAGCGGGGGATCACCCACACGTCCACGCTCTACCTGATCCGCCCCCAGATCGAGCTCGCCGAGCGGCTCACCGCGCTCGCTCCGATCGACGGCGCGACGAAGGCATTCTTCGTCTCCTCGGGGACGGAGGCCATCGAGGCCGCGCTGCTGTTCGCGTCGAGCTGGCGGCGGTCGAACGAGATCATCGCGCTCCGGAACTCCTACCACGGGCGGTCGTTCGGGGCCGTGGGGATCACCGGGAACAGGAACTGGGCGGCGACGTCCTTCACCCCGCTCAAGGTGAGCCACGCCCTGGCCCCCTACTGCTACCGGTGCCCCCTCGGCCTCTCCTACCCCGACTGCGGGGTGGCCTGCGCCGAGGACCTCCGGCAGGTGATCGAGCAGACGACGACCGGCGCCCCGGCTGCGATGATCGCGGAGCCGATCCAGGGCGTCGGCGGGTTCGTCACGCCGCCCCCCGAGTACTTCCGGATCGTGAAGGGGATCCTCGACGAGTTCGGGATCCCGTTCATCGCCGACGAGGTCCAGACGGGGTTCGGCCGGACCGGCGAGGCCTACTGGGGGATCGAGTCCTACGGCGTCCGCCCCGACGCGATCGTCTGCGCGAAGGGCCTGGGAAACGGCCTGGCCATCGGGGCGGTCGTGGGCCGGGAGGAGATGGTGGAGTCGCTGCGGGCCAACTCGATCTCCACGTTCGGGGGCAACCCCCTGGCCACGACCGGCGCCCTGGCCAACCTCCACCAGATCGAGGAGGAGGGGCTCCAGGAGAACGCCCACAAGGTCGGCGCGTTCCTGATGCGCGGGCTGAAGGACCTGGAGGAGCGGTACGACGTCGTGGGCGAGGTCCGGGGCAAGGGCCTGATGGTCGGCGTGGAGCTCGTGGCCGACGGCGGGTCGAGGGCCCCGGATCCGAAGGCCGCCGGGCGGGCGATGGAGGCGGCCCGGGAGCGGGGCCTCCTCATCGGGCGGGGCGGGCTGTACGGGAACGTGCTCCGGCTCTCGCCGCCGCTCACGATCACCGAGGACGACGCGGCCCGGGCCGTCGAGACGCTCGACGCCGCGTTCCGGGAGGTCCAGGCGGGCTGAGCGGCGCCCGGCGGGTCCCGGGTTGCGTCGGTCCTCCACCCGGCGCAGAGTGGGCGCGGGTCCGGGAGGGAGGAGGCGGCGATGGCCTGGGACGACCTGTCCGACGAGGAGAAGGAGGCGTGGCGGCGCTACGTGGAGACCGGGACCCACGCCTACCTGTTCATCCGGGAGGTCCCCCCGGGGACGACCACGGCGGCGGTCGTCCGGTCGCTCCGGGCGCTGGTACCGGGGGAGGAGGTGGCCGATGCCAGCCAGGAACGGCGCTCGGCCTGGGAGGCGGAGGGCCGGGCGGTGCTCTCGGCCTCCGCGTACGTGGGCCCCTACCCGGCGTTCGCCCACCTCTGGGTGGACGGCGACCTGGCGGCGCTCCAGGACCTCCTCGACGCGCTGGAGGAGGAGCTCGGGGTCCGGGGCGTGACCGCCCTGGCCGGCGACTCCTTCCGGGACCAGGACGGCGCCGTCCTCATGGCGAAGCTCAAGCGGAGCGCCGTGGTGGGCCTGGTCCGGATCTGGGTGGAGGCCGGCCGGTCCCGCGAGGTGCTGGATGCCCTGGGGCGTGCGCTGGGCGACGCGTTCAAGGGGGGGACGATCGTCTTCGGTGACTTCGACCTCCTCGTCGAGGTGGGGGGCGATCGCCCGGCGGACGTGACCGAGGCCGTCCTCGCCGGGATCCAGCGGGTGCCGGGGGTCGTCCGGACCGAGACCTCGTTCTCCGATCACCGGCGGCCGGTCTAGCCGGGGGTCAGGGGCCGAGGAGGGCCCGGGCCCGATCCGCCCCCGTCGCGTTCCGCTTCCTGGTGAACGCCTCGAGGGCCCGGGCCGCTTCGGCGGCCGACTCCTCCCGGCGGCCGGCCGCCCGGAGGGCGCCGGCCAGGGCGAGGAGCACCTCCGAGCGGAGCGTGAGGTGCCCGGTGGTCGCCACCAGGTCCTCGGCCTCCCGGAGCAGGCGTTCGGCCTCCCCGTGTTCGCCCCGCCGGGAGAGGACGCCGGCCCGGACCATCCGCCACCCGACCTGGGGCTCGAGCCCGAACGAGGGCATCCCTCGCTCCACCGCGTCCGCCAGCTCGACGGCCTCGTCCAGGCGCTCCATCTCGCAGAGGAGGCGACCCAGGTCGACCTGCGCCAGCGCCACGTCGGCCGCCTCCCCCCGCTGCCGGAACAGGTCGAGCCCCTGGCGGATCCGCCGCTCGGCGGCGGTTCGGTCCCCCCGCCACCAGGCCAGCACGCCCTCGCCGATCGACGCCTCGGCCACCCACCTCCCCTGCCCCAGGTCCTCGAACACCTCTCGAGCGCCGCGGATCTCGCGGTGGGCCCGGTCGACGTCGCCCAGCATCCCCAGGACGGTCGCGGTGTCCAGGGCGAGGGCGGCCCGGACCATCCGGGCCCGGGGGAAGGACGCGGAGAGCTCCTCCAGGCGGGCCAGGGCCCGGTCGCAGGGGGTGGGCCCCAGCAGGAGGGCCCGGGAGAGGGCCAGGGCGCTCCCGGTGAGCACGTTCCAGGCGCCCGCCTCCCGGGCCAGGGCGAGGGCCCGCTCCGAGGCCTCGAGCATGGCCTCGATGTCGCCCGTGACCAGCCGGTGGAGCGTGGCCAGCTGCTCCAGGGCGGCGGCGAGCGATCCCGGGTCGCCCGCCCCCTCGAAGGCCGCCACCGCCTCCCGGGCCACGCGGAGGAGCTCCCCGGGACGGGCGGCTCGGGGATCGATCAACAGGCGGAGGGACGACCGGTCCAGGCGGGCCCGGGCCTCCAGGCCGCGGCGGCCTCCCCTCCGGGAGAGCTCGAGCATCTCCTCCAGCAGCGCGTCGGCCCGCCCCGCCTGACCCATCTGGAGGAGGGCGTCGGCCAGGTCGGGGAGGAGCGCCAACCGGCCGGGGTCGGCGGGGGGCAGGAGGTCGGCGGCGCGGGCCAGGAGGCTGGTCGTGGCGGCGACGTCCCCCCGGGCCACGGCCCGCATCCCGGCCGCGGCCAGCCGCCGACCGGCCCGCTCGGCCAGGGCCCGGCCGGCGTCGTCCACGGGCCCCAGCTCGGCCCGGAGTCGGTGCGCCTGCTCCAGGTGGTACCCCACGATCTCCTCGTACTCGGGCAGCCGTTCCCCCGCCCAGGCCTCCAGCCACCCCGCGTACCGCTCGTGGAGGAGGGCGCGGGCCCGCTTGGGCAACGACGCGTAGGCCGTGTCCCGGATCAGCAGGTGGCGGAACCGGAACAGCCCGGGCTGCCCCCGAACCGGCCGGACCATCTCCTTCCGGGTGAGGTCGGCCAGGATCCCGTCCACGTGGGACGCGGGGCCCGGGGCGAGGAGGGCGGCCACGGCGTCCCGGTGGAACACCTTGCCGACCACGGCCGCCGCCTCGACCACCGCCCGCTCGTCCGGATCGAGCCGTTCCAGCCGCGCGGCGAGGAGGCCCGAGATCGTGGGCGGCAGCGTGAGGTCCGACAGGTCGCCGGCCGGGACCCACCGGCCGTCGTCGCGGAGCAGCAGGCCGTCGTCGATCAGCATCGCCAGGAGCTCCTCGACGAAGAGCGGGACGCCGTCGGCCGCCTCCATGATCCGGGCCCGGACGGATGCGTCCAGGGCGGTCCGCCCCAGGAGGTTGCGGACGAGCGCGTCGCACTGCGTGGCGGCCAGCGGCTCCAGGAGCACCGTGGCGGCGTTCGGCTTCCCCCCGGCCCAGCCGGGGCGGCGCTCCATGAGCTCGGGACGGGCCAGGCAGAGCAGCACCACCGGCGCGTCGGTGATCCGCTCGGCGAGGTGGTCGAGGAGGTCGAGGAACGTGGGCTCCCCCCAGTGCACGTCCTCGAGGACCAGGACGAGGGGACGCTCCCGGGCGAGCGCCTCGACGAACCGGCGGATGGCCCAGGCCGTCTCCTCCGGCATGGCGCTCCCCCCGGCCGCCCCCACGATCTGCGCCACCCGCTCCGCGATGAGCGGTCCGTCCTCCTCGTCGGTAAGGGCGGCCCGGATCCGCGCGGCCAGGTCCAACTCGGGGTCGGCTGCCCCCACCGCTTCCTCGACGACCTCGGCGACGGCCCAGAACGTGATGCCCTCCCCGTACGGGAGGCACCGGCCGCGGAGGACCCGGGCCCGTCCCTCCACCTCCTGGAGGAACTCCTCGGCCAGCCGGGACTTCCCGATCCCCGCCGCCCCCAGGACCGTGACGAGCTGGCAGGTCCGGTCGGCCGCGGCCCGCTCGAACGCCCAGCGGAGGAGGTCGCGTTCCCGCTCCCGTCCCACCATCGGGGAGTCGAGCCGGCGCATCACACCCTCCGCGCCGGGGGTCACCCCCACCAGGCGGCGGGCCGGGACCGGCGAGGTCTTGCCCCTGGCCGCGACCGGGGCGAGGTCCTCCGCGACGACCGCGTCCCGGACGAGCCGGTAGGTGAGCTCGCCGAGCAGCACCTCGCCCGGCCGGGCGGCCTGCTGGAGGCGGGCGGCGACGTTCACGGCGTCGCCGGTGACGAGGGCCTGCCCGGCGGCGGGGTCGCCGGCCACCACCTCGCCGGTGTTCACCCCGCACCGGACCCCCTCGAGCTCCACCCCCCACGTCCGGCGGAGCTCCTCGTTCAGCCCCCGGACCCCGTCCCGGATCTCCTCCGTCGCGCGCACCGCCCGCAGCGCGTCGTCCTCGTGGAGGACGGGGAAGCCGAACACGCCCATCACGGCGTCGCCGATGAACTTCTCGACCGTCCCGCCGTGGCGCTCCACCGCCCGACGGGCGCGGTCGAAGTAGCGGGCCATCACGCCGCGGAGCGCCTCGGGGTCCAGCCGCTCCCCCAGGGCCGTGGAGCCGACGACGTCGGCGAACACGACCGTCACGACCCTGCGGGTCGTGGTCCGGGAGGCGCCGCCCAGGGCCGCGCCGCAGGTCGGGCAGCTGGAGGCGTCCTCCGGGGTCCCCTGCCCGCACCTCGGGCAGCGCGCCATGCGAGAAGCCTAGGGTCCCGGGGCAGGGGACTCCAGCCCCGGCCCTAGGGGCGGAGGATCCGCCGCAGGCCCTGGGCCAGGACCTCCTCCGTGAGGGGCCCCGGGTGCGTGAGGACGGCCTGGCCGCCCCGGTCGTAGAAGATCGTGTTCGGCTGCCCGATGAAGCCCAGGTCGTCCCGGATCGCTCCCCCCGGATCGAAGACGCTCGGGAACCGCCAGCCGAACTCGCGCATGAAACCCCGGGCCGAGGGCCGGGCGTCCAGGATGTCCACGCCCACGAACTGCACCTCGGTCCCGTGCGCGGCGTGGGCCCTGGCCAGCAGGGGGGCCTCGGAGCGGCAGGGGCCGCACCACGAGCCCCAGATGTTCACCACGACCGGGGTCCCCCGCAGCTGGTCGAGGAGGGCGCGGAAGCCGGCCGGGTCGAGCTGCGGCAGGGCGTACACGTTCGTCGGGAGCAGCGGGGCCCGGGCCGCGTTCACCGCTCGGAGGAACGGGCCTCGCTGGCCGCTCCCCCCGGCGGACGGCCCGGCCCCGCAGGCCGTCGCGGCCACGGAGAGCGCGAGGAGCGCGGGGAGGGTCCGCCGGGGGAGCCGCATGTCCGCATGGTAGAACCGGATGGCATGAGGAGGCCCTCCGCGACCGGCGCCACCCCGGCGCGGCTCACGCTCTCCTCGCGGGTCCGCGAGATCGACCCCCGGGTGGCGAACCGCCGGATGGGGCTCCGGGAGAAGGGGCCCCCCGCCTGGCAGGCCCTCCAGGAGGGGCTCGGCATCCGCACGGTCCGCGACCTCCTCCACCACTACCCGCGCCGGTACATCGACCGGACGCAGGTCGTGGCGATCCGCTCGCTCCGGATCGGCCAGCAGGCCACGGTAATCGGACGGGTGAGGAGCGTGAGGAAGCGCATCACGTACCGCACCCGCACGACGGTGGTCGTGGTCACGATGACCGACGGGACCGGCTACCTCGACCTCATGTTCTTCAACCAGCCCTGGACCGCCAGCACCTACCGGGCGGGCATGGAGGTGGCGGCCTCGGGGATCGTGGCCCGCTACGGCCGTCGCCTCCAGCTCCAGAAGCAGGAGGTGGAGATCCTCCGAGGGGAGGCCGACGCCGTGCACACGGGGCGGATCACGCCGGTCCACCCGGCCACGGAGGGCGTCTCCACCCGCACGATCCGGGAGCTCGTGCACCGGGCGCTGGGGCGCCTGCCGGAGATCCCCGACCCCGTGCCGCGGGGGATCGTCGAGGCCGAGGGGCTCCCCCCCTACGACCGGGCCCTCCGCCGGATCCATTTCCCCGAGACCCAGGAGGAGCTGGCGGAGGCCCGGGAGCGGCTCACGTTCGACGAGCTGTTCACCCTGGAGCTCGGGGTGGCCTTCCGGAAGCACCGCCTGGAGGCGGGGCAGGTCGGGGTGGCCCACCGGGTGGACGGACCCCTGACGACCGGGTTCGTGCGCACGCTCCCGTTCGAGCTCACCGGGG
>DATLZP010000018.1:0-6531 GCA_035573935.1 Actinomycetota bacterium | reverse complement strand
CGGCCTTCCCCTGGCGATGCTGGGGGGCGTGGAGGAAGCCCGGCGGCTGAACGATCGGGCCCGAGCGCTGATGGAGGACCTGGGGAGGCTCCAGTCGACGGCCGCGTTCGACCTGGCGAGGGGGGTCATCGAGCTCCTCGCGGACCGGCCCGATGAGGCCGAGCGGTTCCTCCGCAGAGGCCGGGACGACTTCCTCGCCATCGGGGAGCGGAGCGTGCTCTCCACGCTCAGCGCCACCCTGGCCCGGGCCCTCTGCCTGCAGGGCCGCTTCGAGGAGGCGGTCCCGTTCATCGAGGAGAGCCGGGAGGCGGCCTCGAGCGAGGACGTCGCATCGCAGATGGGCTGGCGGACCTCGATGGCGATGGTGCTGGCGAGCCGCGGGGACCGGGAGGGCGCCGAGCGCCTGTGCCGGGAGGCGGTGGAGATCGGCCGGGGGACGGACGGCCTGGACTCCCTGGCCGAGGCGATCGCCGACCTGTCCCGCATCGTGGCCGCGGGCGGGAGGCGCGAGGAGGCGGCGGATCTCCTCCGGGAGGCCGTCGAGCTCTGGGAGCGGAAGGGGAACGTCGTCTCGGCGGCCCGCGCGCGGGAGGAGCTGGCCCGGCTGGCGCCGGGCTGAGCGGGGCGTCCCCCGGCCGCGCGACGACGGTCAGCGCAGCCCGAGGAAGCCCGCGACCGCGGCCGGGACGAGGAGCGCCGCCGGCACCCACACGAACGGGGGGAGGTCGCCCAGGGCGAGGGGCGCACCCGCCCGGACGTAGGGCGCGAGGGAGAGCGTCCAGAACGGCAGGACGAGCAGCCCGACGAGGGTGAGCGCCCACCACGCCCACCAGGCGCCGGCCCGCAGCCCGAACCAGGCGACGGCGATCACGAACGCCCCCCCGGCCACCAGGAGCCCCGCCAGCCAGTCCGCCATCACGTGCCGCACGGTCCGGAGGGCCGGTTCCCGGCGCTCGATCTCCTCGAGCTCCGCGCCGAGCAGCGCCGCGTCGCTCCGCGAGGAGACGACCATCGGGCTGCCCCACCCTGCCCGCACCCCGATCGGGATCGCCACCCCGATGAGCACCCAGAGGACGCCCCAGGCGAGGAAGAGGGCCACGGCCACCCCGAGCGGGCTCGCCCAGCCGAAGGCCCGCGCGGTCGCCATCCGGGTCCCCCCTCCCCCAGCCACGGAGCGGACGTCCGGCCTCCGCCCGCTCGACGGGCATCCTAGACTCACGGGCCGGCCCGGTCGAGGGGAGGAAGGGCACGGTGTGGACCGTGGGCCGGAGAGGGGGCGGACCGAGCCGGGTGGAGGGCGGGGCGACGACGCCGTGAGGCTCGGGCTCACTGGCTGGGGCGGCCGCCGTTCGACCCCGCACCCCTGGCGCTCCTCGGGGAGGAGCTCGGCTACGACTGCGTCTGGGTCTCGGAGGCCTGGGGCTCCGACGCGGTCTCGATGGCCGCCTGGATCGCCGCCCGGACGTCCCGGATCGGGGTCGGCACGGCGGTCATGCAGCTCGCCGCCCGGACCCCGGCGGCGACCGCGATGACCGCGGCCACCCTCGACGCGCTCTCCGGGGGGCGGTTCCGCCTGGGCCTGGGGACGTCGGGACCGAGGGTCGTGGAGGGGTGGCACGGGGCCCGGTTCGACGACCCGCTGGGATGGACCCGGGAGTACGTCGAGGTGATCCGCCGGGTCCTGCGGCGGGAGCCCCTGGCGTTCCCCGGGCGCCGGTTCCGTCTGCCGGCCGTTGACGGCGGCGGGGATGGGAAGCCCCTCCGGCTCGCGTTCCCGCCGCACCGCCCGGACCTCCCCATCTACCTGGCCGCGCTGGGGCCGAGGAACGTGGCCCTGGCCGCCGAGGTGGCCGACGGCTGGCTCCCCATGCTGTTCTCGCCGGAGCACGCGGAGGTGTTCCGTGGCCCCCTGGAGGAGGGCTTCGCCCGCCGGGGCGGGAGGCCGGAGGGGTTCGACGTGGCGGCGTTCGTCTTCGCGGCGACCGGGGAGGACCTCGCGGCTTGCCGGGACGTCGTCCGACCGGACGTCGCGTTCTACGTGGGGGCGATGGGGACGCGGGAGCGGAACTTCTACAACCGGCTCGTGGCCCGGTACGGGTACGAGGCCGAGGCCCGGGAGATCCAGGAGGCCTACCTCGACGGCAGGCGGAGGGAGGCCGTGGCGGCGGTCCCGGACCGGCTGGTGGACGAGGTGGCGCTGATCGGCCCGGTGCCTGCCCTCCGGGAGGGGGTCGAGGCCTACCGGGAGGCCGGGGTCACCTCGGTCGTCGTCTCCACGACCGAGGAGGCCGTCGTTCGCGCCCTGGCCGAGGCGGTGGGATGATGGCGGCCGCCCGTGCCCGGGAGGTGCGCCCGTGCGTCGAGGTCGGCCCGGGGGACTCCGCGGTGATCCCGGCCGGGACCCGGCACGCGCCGACCGCCGGCCCCTCCGGGGCCACGCTCGTGACGGCGATGCCGGTCGGGATGCGGATCCTGCCCGACGAGGGGGAGCCGCGGGTGGCTCCCTGGGCCGGCTAGCGGAGGGGGAGACGGTGGCGAGCTACATCCGCGGCGCGACGCTGTTCGATGGCCGGAGCGTCCGGACCAAGGCCGGCGTGCTGGTCTCCGACGGGACGGTGGCCTGGGTGGGGCCCCACGCCCGGGCTCCCCGGGAGGCCCGGGCCGCGCACGAGGTGGAGGGGGCCGGCAAGACGCTCACCCCGGGGCTCATCGACTGCCACGTCCACCTGTGCTTCGAGGGGCTCGCGGACTGGGAGGGCGAGGCCCGGGGGCTCACCGAGGCCCGGGCCGCGCTCAAGGCGGTCCGGAACCTGGCCCGCCACCTGGAGCGGGGCGTGACGACGGTGCGAGACCTGGGCGGGATCGGGTCCGTGGCCTGCGAGGTGGCCGGGGCCGTGGAGGAGGGCCTCGCGGCAGGCCCCCGGGTGGTGGCGTCCGGCCAGGCCATCACGATCACCGGCGGCCACGGCCACACGACGTTCGCCCTGCAGGTGGACGGCCCGGACGACGTGCGCAGGGCCGTGCGGGAGCAGATCCGCTCAGGGGCCCGGTCGATCAAGCTGGTGGCGACGGGCGGCGTGCTCACCCGGGGGATCGGCGTGGACTTCACGGCCTTCACCGACGAGGAGCTGTGGGCGGGGATCGACGAGGCCCACAAGTGGGGGTTCCCGGCGGCGGCCCACGCGATCGGCGCCGGCGGGATCCTCCAGGCGGTGCGGGCGGGGATCGACTCGGTCGAGCACGGGTCCCAGATCACCGCCGAGGCGGCCCGCCTGATGCGGGAGCGGGGGACGTTCCATGTCCCGACGATCTCGGCGATCCGGGGGATCCTCGACCACGCCGAGGAGGTCCCGGCCTTCGCGGTGGAGAAGGCCGCGGCGATCGCGGAGGAGGCCCGCGACGCGTTCCGCCGGGCCCTCCGGGCGGGCGTCCGCCACGCGTGCGGGACCGACGCCGGGACGCCGTTCAACCCCCACGGGAGCGCCCCGCTCGAGGTGGTTCGGATGGTGGAGTGGGGCATGACCCCGCTCCGGGCGCTCCAGGCGGCGACGGCGAACGCGGCAGAGCTCCTCCGGGTGCCCGAGGTGGGGACCGTGGAGGAGGGGAAGGCCGCCGACCTGGTGCTCTACGACGCGGACCCGCTGGAGGAGATCGAGGCCGTGCTCAAGCCGGCGCTGGTGATGAAATCCGGCGAGGTCGTCTCCGGCCCGGCGCTGTAGGAGCGCACGCGTGGACGACGAGCGCCTGGTGGCGCGATGGCAGGAGCTTGAGGAGGACCTCGGGACGCTGCGCTACTGCTGGTGCGGCCATTCGGAGGGCGCGCACGTGGCGCAGGGTGCGTCGACCCTCTGCGAGGAGTGCGTGGCTGAGCTTGCCGGGTGGCGGGGCGACATCGAGCCCCAGCTGCTGGCGGACGACCCCAGGCATCCGTTCGAGCAGACCGATTGACCGGCGGTCCTTCCGATCGCTCCCGGATCGGATCAGACTCGGGGCAGGAGGGATCGACGGAGGTGGCGCGTGCCGAGGTTCGTGGTCCAGGTACGGCGCGTGGAGGAATCCGAGGCGGAGATCGCGGTGACAGCCCGCTCCCGTGAGGAGGCGGAGGAAACCGCACTCCGCGACGACGACCTGTACTTCGCACTGGCGGACAACGTGGTCGAGGCCCAGCTTGAGGTTGTCAGCGTCCGTGAGCTGGACCCGAACCATTCCCCGATGCCTCTGCGCGCAGGCGCGGGCACGATCTGCTCCCTGTGCCTTCGTTCGGTCCGGTGGACAGGGCGCGTGGAGGCCGGCCGAACGATTCCGGGCCCCTGGGTCCACGTCGCCGAACCCCCGGCCGTGTTGTAGAGCCTCGAGTCGGCTCCGGATCTTGATCATGGGGGGAGGATTGTCGATCATGCCCGCGTGTATCCCCGCTGGCGGTACTACCCGATTTGGCGGAAGCCCGAAGCGTGGGTCGAGGAGGTGCTCGGCGTTTTCGCGACTGCGAAGGAGCTCATCAACTCGGCAGAGAGGCATCTCGAGAGCCCCGCGGTGTTGGCGCACCTGCGACCCGGGCTAGAAGCCATTGGGTTCCGGATCGAGGGCGCGGGGCGGCTCGCGCGCCCGGTTCTGTTCGGCGACGAGGGCTCCGTCGTGAAGTCCTTCAACGTCGACGGGTTCCGGGAGACGGATGGGTTGGCTCTCGAGGTCGAGGCCGGCGGCGCCGTGTACAACAATCGGATCCTGCTCGACCTCATCAAGATGTGTCTCGCTGTGGACGTCAGAAGTGGGATCATCGCGGTTCCCCAGCAGTACACGACGGCGAAGCAAACGTGGCAGCCGCCCTACGTCGAGTCGCTCAAACTGTTCGACTCGATCTACGCAAATCCGGAGCGGTTTCGAGTCCCTCTCGACGGCCTGCTGGTGCTCGGCTACTAGGTCAGGACGCTTGGCGGAATCGCTCGTAGCGCTCCTCCAGGAGAAGGGGATCCGGCCAGAGCTCTCGCCTTCTCGGAAGGACCGTCAGGCGCTGGCCATGAAGCCCCTGCAGCGCGTGCCGGAGCGTCGGCCCGTCCTGCTCTCGTAGGACGTCAGATCGGAGCTCGATGACGTAATCGGGTCGCACCCCCAGAAGGTAGCGGTCGAAGGCCTGGTGATGGAGCGCGCACATGGCGATGCCGTTCGGCACGATCGGAAGGCCTCCCTCCGCATCGCTCTTGATGTGGGCAGCCTCCAGCAGTTCCGCGCGCCTGAGCCGACAGAGCGCACACTGGGCGGAGTACGCCGCGATGACCTGCTCTCGGAAGAGCGGTTGGTGGATGCGGCGTCGGACGACAGCCAACGCGTACTCCCGGCGGCGCGCAAGGTCAATCGGATGAAAGACATCACCGTGCCACTGAGCCCGCATCTCCTCATCGAGCGCCACGACGAACTGATGCTGGTCGGGCTCCTCGCCGACGATGTACACGGGGAGGAGCGCTTCGTAGACACCAGGGGCGATGCCGATGAACCAGATCAGCGGCGTTCGCTCCGCCATCGCCACCCGAAGCGCCACGTTGTCGTAGTTGTCGGCGTCGAACCCGCGCCACTTGTACCGGGGATATCCGTCGGGACCGATGTCGTCGGCGTAGGGACGATCCTGGGGGCGGGCCGCGTAGGCGGTCCTGATCGTCAGGGCCGCGTCGAGCTCGTGCACCTTGAGGATTCCCCTTGGGATGATCAGCGAGCGTTGGCGCCCGCGGAACGTGAATCGCGTCAAGGACTCGGCAGGGATGCGGTTTCCGGTCCTCTGGACCAGGTCGTTCACGTACGCGAGCGCCGCCGCTCGCAGCTCCTCATCCAGCGCTTGGTCGGACATCCGCGGACTAGCGGGCGAACCCGTACACCTGCGCGCGCGAGTCGCAGGGGTTGCCGCGGCCGTACGTCACCCTGCCCTCGGTGACGTCGGCGATGCACCAGAAGACCGTCTTCCCCTCGCCGCCGAAGCGGTCCGGGTGGCGGCACAGGCAGTCCGGCGCGCCCTCGTGGTCGGAGAGGATCCGCCGGAGCACCTCCTCGGTCACGGACCCATCCGGCTGCGCCGCGAGGAGCTCCGCCGCCCGCCGGTACCGCTTCGCCGACTGCTCCGCGTAGCCGGGGTCGCCCTCGAACCGGAGCATCCGCGGGCACAGGTAGTGGTTCGTGTGGACCAGGTGGCCGCGCTGGTCGGGGCCGGTGAGCTCGGCGTCGGTGGCCGAGCCCTCCACGTTCACCGCCCGTCCGGTCCGGTCGGCGAGCACCTGGTTGTACGAGGAGGCCCGCGCCGGATGGAGGGCCACGGCGAGGACGTCCTCCATCGTCCGCTGCGCGAGCATCGCCCGGAACTGCGGTCCGCGGGGGATCCCCACGCGCTCGTCGTTCGGCGCGAGTTCGTTCCCGGTGAACGAGATGCCGGCCGAGTTGAAGCCCACGCTCGCCCCGAGGCCGCCTCCGATCGTGAACACCACCGGCTCACCGGGGACGGTCCACTCCACGGCCACGAGCCCCTCCTCGGCCTCCGGCGACAGGTCG
>DATLZP010000017.1:0-2212 GCA_035573935.1 Actinomycetota bacterium | reverse complement strand
CCCCGCCCAGGCGCTCCCCGGGCCGGGGCCGGTGCCCGCGGACGAACGCCGCGCCGGCCATCCGCCTCCTCCCGGCCGGGGCCACCTGGATCAGGCGCACGATCCCGTCCCCCGTCCGCACCAGGACCCCCGTGTCGTCGGCGCCGAGGATCGTCCCGGGCGGGGCCGAGGCCGCCTCCGCGGAGGCCACCCCGTCCCCCGCCCGGAGCACCTTGAGGCCCCCGTCCCGGAACGTGGTCGCCGCACCGGGCTCCGGGGAGAGCGCCCGGACCAAGCGGACGATCTCCTCCGTCGGCCTCGCCCAGTCGATCCAGCGATCCTCCGGGCGAAGCTTCGGGGCCTGCGTGGCCCGGTCGTGGTCCTGGGCCCGGGGGGCGAGGTCCCCCCGGGCCAGCCGGTCCAGGGTCTCGACCAGGAGCCGGCCCCCCAGCTCCGCCAGCCGGCCCCCCAGCGAGCCGGCGTCGTCCTCCTCCCGGACCGGTTCCTCGGCCTGGAGGAGGATGGGGCCGGTGTCGAGGCCCTCGTCCATCTGGATCGTCGTGACGCCGGTGCGCTCCAGCCCGCGGAGGATCGCGTGCTGCACCGGCGCCGCCCCCCGGAGCTCCGGCAGCAGCGAGAAGTGGACGTTCACCGCGCCGAGCGGCGCCAGGCGGAGCAGCTCGGGGGGCAGGATCTCCCCGTAGGCGACGACCACCACCACCCCGGGCTCGGCCCGGCGGAGCTCCTCCAGGCCGGGGCCCTCCTTCACCGTCGGCGTCTCCAGGAGCGGCAGGCCCAGGTCCCGGGCGGCCCGGGACACCGCCGTGGGCTCGGGACCCGCCCCCCGCCGGCCGGGCCGGGGGGTCCGGGTCAGGACGAGGGCCACCTGGTGGGAGGAGCCGGCCAGGGCGCGGAGCGATGGGACCGACCACGGGTCGTTGCCGAGGAACGCCGCGCGCAGGCCGGCCACGGGGGCGAGGATAGCCCGCTCAGCGGCCCCGGTCGGGCTCGAGCAGCCGGGCCCGGTACTCCTTCATGACCTGCCGGCGCCCCTCCTCCGGCAGACGGTCGATGAACAGGACCCCGTCCAGGTGGTCGGTCTCGTGCTGGAGGATCCGGGCCACCAGCCCCTCCCCCTCCACCTCCACCGGCCGTCCCTCGAGGTCCCGGCCCCGGACCCGGACCCGCATCGCCCGGGTGGTCGGGTGGTACGGGCCGGGGATCGACAGGCACCCCTCGTCGTGGGTCTGCTCCCCCTCCCGTTCCAGGATCTCCGGGTTGGCCAGGAACCGCCGGCCGGTCGTCTTCCCGTCGTCGTAGACGAAGAACCGGAGCGAGATCCCGACCTGGGGGGCGGCCAGCCCGACCCCCGGGGCGTCGTACATCGTCTCGAACATGTCCTCGACCAGCCGGCGCAGGCTGCGGTCGAAGTCCTCGAGGGGGCGGGCCGGCTGCCGGAGCACCGGGTCGCCCAGGGTGCGGATGCGCAGGATCGTCACGTGCGGAACCCCTACAGGTGCGGCTCGGCCTCGACCCGGAGGTCGGGATCGCGCTCCGCCAGCGCCCGCATCGCGCGGCCGAAGGAGGGCACGAGCCCGGGGTCGAGCGCGACCAAGCATACCGTCCCCTCCTCGGATGCCGTGGCCAGGAGGGTCCGCGGCCCGAGGGCCCGGATGGACTCGACCACGCCGGGACCGCCCCGCACCCGGAACACCGGGAACCCCGGCGGGAAGCCGGCCTCCTCCCGGCGGGCGGCCTCGACCCGGTGGAAGCGTCCGGGGTTCCCCTGGACCAGGGCCTGGACGGCCGGCCGGTTGGGGTGGGCGGTCTGCACGATCACCCGTCCCCCGGGGTAGGCCCAGGCGGCGGCCTCCATCCAGGCGGCCAGGGCCCGCTCCTCCGCGGCGAGGCCGGGCAGGCGGGCGGGACGGTCGGCGTCGAGGATGGCCACGAGGTCCAGGCCGAGCGGCCCGACGTCCTTCACCGCCTCCGGCCCGCCGACCAGGACCCCCTCCCCGCCCGGGGGGCCATCGGCCCGCCGGGCGGGGACGGGTGCCACCCCCGCCGCCCACTCCACCACCCGCTCCGCGCCGCCCCGGACGATCCCGAACCGGTCGGCCCCGCAGGACCGGCACCGCCCGGGGGCGCCGCAGACCGCGCAGCGGACCGTCCCCGCCTCGGCCCGGAGGAGGCCCCCGCAGTCCCGACAGGCGGCCGGCTCCCCGCAGGACCG
>DATLZP010000016.1:0-3362 GCA_035573935.1 Actinomycetota bacterium | reverse complement strand
CCACCGCCACCGACACCGGGGGCTCCATCCGCATCCCGGCCGCGTTCTGCGGCCTGGTGGGCCTGAAGCCGACCGCCGGGCTCGTGGGGAGGGACCCCGCGCTCTGCTGGCCCGACCTCACGACGTGCGGGCCGGTGGGTGCGACCGTCGAGGACGTCCGGCTGCTCCTCCGGGCGGAGGCCGGCCCGGCGGCCGGCGATCCGATCTACCCGGCCCCGCTGCCGGAGGCCCGGGTCGCGTTCCGCCGGATCCTGGCCTCGCCCCGCCTGGCCGAGTTCGGCC
The DNA here is from genome assembly GCA_035573935.1 of Actinomycetota bacterium. Classification (GTDB taxonomy): domain Bacteria; phylum Actinomycetota; class UBA4738; order UBA4738; family HRBIN12; genus DATLZM01. The sequence goes on along the minus strand of DATLZP010000016.1, from coordinate 3,080 downwards.
CCATCCACCCGGAGGTGGGGGCGGCGTTCGAGCGGGCCCTCCGGCGCCTGGAGGAAGTGCTGGGTCTCCCCGTGGAGCCGACCGAGCCGGCCAGGATCTTCCCCGCCGGGAACCCGGAGCTCGACTGGGTCGTGCTGACCGCGCCCGAGCTGGTGGCCTGGCTGGGACGGGAGCGGGTCGAACGGCACGCCGATCGCCTCCATCCGTCCACCCGAGCCTTCGTGGAGGCCGGCCTCCGGACCTCGATCGACGAGCACCTCGCCGCCAGGCGACGCCGGGTCGCGTACGCCCGGAGCCTGGACGAGGCGCTCGGCCGGGACGCCGTGCTGGTCTCCCCCACCCTCACGGTGCCGGGCTGGCTGGCGGAGGGACCGCTCCCCGGCTCCGCCGCCCCGGGGCCCCCGCCGGACGTCTACAACACGTCGGCCCAGAACCTCACGGGGCATCCCGCGGTGACGGTGCCGGCCGGGCGGCTGGGGAACGGCGTGCCGTTCGGCCTCGAGCTCACCGGGCCGCGGTGGACCGACGGCCCGCTGCTCGACCTCGCCGCCCGGTGGCAGGCGGCGGAGCCCTGGCCACCCGTCGCGGAGGGCTACGAGCCGTTCCCCACCGGCTGAGCGTCCACCGCTAGCGGTCGGCGTCCCCCTGTTCCCGGAGGTAACGCTCGAGCTCCTCGACCAGGTCGCCGCTCGACACCTGGCCCAGGTCCTCACGCTCCACGGCCGCCTCCTCCAGGCGCTGGACGTAGGTGGCGAGGTTGGGGTCCTCCTCGATCGTTCGACGGACGCTCGCCTCCCACCCCCGGACCGCCTCGTGGAGCGGATCCACGTCGAGCTCCACGCCGAGGAGCCCGCGGAGCGTGGTGAGCAGGGCCAGCGTGGCCTTCGGGTTCGTCGTCTGCGGCAGGTAGTGCGGAGCGGCCGCCCACAGCGACGCGGAGGCCACGCCCGCCCGTCGGGCCTCGTGGTGCAGCACGCCCACGATCCCGGTCGGTCCCTCGTAGCGGGTCGGGGAAACCCCCAGTCCCTCCAGGAGGTCGCGCGTGGACGCCGAGCCGCTCACCGGGGCGGGGAAGGTGTGGGGCACGTCGGCCAGGAACGCGCCGAGCGTGAGGAGGAGCTCCGCTCCAAGGTCCACGGCGGTCTCCAGGATGGCCCCGGCGTAGGTCCGCCACCGCACGTTCGGCTCGATCCCCAGGAGGAGCACCACGTCGCGACCCGGTCGGGCCAGGAAGAGGTCGTTCCGGGGCCACTCCAGCTCCCGGGTCGTGCCCTCCACCACCCGCACGGTGGGGCGCGTCACCTGGAAGTCGTAGAACTCCTCCGGGTCGATGCCCCCGAAGCGGTGGGCGCCCCACTGGTCCACGAGGTAGGAGACGGCCGAGGAGGCGGCCTCCCCCGCGTCGTTCCACCCCCGGAACGCGCACACCACCACGGGGCGGCGGACGTCGGGCCGGTACTCGTACCGGACGTGGGTCACGGCCCCAGTGTCCCCCCTGGGGGACCCCGCGTCACCCGACCGGCCGGGCGAGCGGCGTTCCCCTCCAGGGTCAGGGAGCCGGGTCGGAGCCCGCCCGGGCGAAGAGCGCCAGGAGCTCGTAGCAGACGTGGGAGGCGGCGACGGCGGTGAGCTCGGCGTGGTCGTACGGCGGCGAGACCTCCACGACGTCCGCCCCCACCAGCCGGAGGCCGGCCAGGCCCCGGAGGATCCCGAGCAGCTCCCGAGAGGTGAGCCCCCCGGCCTCCGGGGTCCCGGTGCCCGGGGCGTGCGCCGGGTCCAGGACGTCGATGTCGACCGAGACGTACACGGGCGCGTCGGCCAGACGCTCCCGGATCCGGGCCACGGCTCCCGCCACGCCGAGCCGGTCGAGCTCGAACGCCCCCACGATCCGGAAGCCGAACCGCGCGTCGTCGTCGAGGTCCCGGGGGGAGAACAGGGGCCCTCGGATCCCCACGTGCACCGCGTGCTCCTCGAGCAGCAGCCCCTCCTCCCAGGCCCGGCGGAACGGCGTGCCGTGCGTGTAGGCGGCGCCGAAGTACGTGTCCCAGGTGTCGAGATGGGCGTCGAAGTGGAGCAGCGCGACCGGCCCGTGGCGGCGGTGCACGGTCCGGAGGAGGGGCAGGGCGATCGTGTGGTCCCCGCCGATCGCGAGCAGGCGCTCCGCCCCGGCCAGGGCCTCCTCCGCCCCGGCCTCGATCTGCCGGATGGCCTGGGCGATGTCGAAGGGGTTCGCCGCGACGTCCCCCGCGTCGGCCACCTGCTGGGCGGCGAAGGGGTGGACGTCCAGCCCCGGGTGGTAGGCCCGCAGGAGCCGCGTGGCGTGCCGCACCGCGTGGGGGCCGAACCGCGCCCCCGGCCGGTAGGTCACGCCGGCGTCGAACGGGACCCCCAGGACCGCCACGTCGCAGCGCTCGACCTCGTCCCGCCGGGGGAGGCGGGCGAACGTGGACGGGCCGGCGAACCGGGGGACGACCAGGGGGTCCGCCGGCCCCACCGGCTCGGGACGACGGCCATCGCCCGGACCCGGATCCCCCACCTGGCGCTCCCGCTCGCCCACGGCGGCCTAGGATACGGGCGATGGAGGAGCCGCGCCGGCCCGACGAGCGGATCCGCCGCATCGGCCGGATCACCGGGCCGGCCGAGGAGGGGCTCCTCACCTACGCCGAGTACCTGCGGATCCCGGAGCTGCTCTCGCTCCAGGTGCCCCGGGCCGAGCCCTCCGCCCACGACGAGCACCTGTTCATCGTGGTCCACCAGGCCTACGAGCTGTGGTTCAAGGAGATCCTCCTCGAGCTGGAGGCGGCCCGGGACCGGACGTTCGACGGAGACGCGGACCGGGCCCGCCACTACCTCCGGCGGGTCCACGCCATCGAGCGGGTCCTGATCGAGCAGATCGACGTGCTGGAGACGATGACCCCCCAGGAGTTCCTGGAGTTCCGCTCGAACCTCGCCCCCGCCTCCGGGTTCCAGTCCGCGCAGTTCCGGGAGATCGAGTGCCTCTCCGGGCTGAAGGAGCCCCGACACCTCGCGGACGTGGCCACCTCGCCCGACGAGCGGGCCCGGCTGGAGCGACGGCTGGC
>DATLZP010000015.1:0-5484 GCA_035573935.1 Actinomycetota bacterium | reverse complement strand
GCAGCCGGGCCAGGCCGCCCCGGGCCAGGGCCAGCGCGCAGGCCCGGGCCGCGCCGCCCGCCCCGAAGATGAGCGCCGCCCGGCCCCGGGGCTCGTAGCCGGCGTCCCGCCGCAGGAACCGCTCGAAGCCGGGGACGTCGGTGTTGTGGCCGGCCAGCGCCCCGTCCGGTCCGACGACGATCGTGTTCACGGCGCGCGTGCGCCGGGCGTCCTCCGACAGCTCCGCGCACAGCCCGGCCGCCTCGCCCTTGTGGGGCATCGTCACGTTCGCCCCGGCCAGCCCCAGGGCCACCAGGCCGTAGGCCGCCTCGGGGAGCCGCCCCGGCGGCACCGGGAGCGGGACGTACACCCAGTCCAGCCCGAGCGCGGCGAAGGCCGCGTTGTGGATGGGCGGCGACAGGCTGTGGGCGACCGGCCATCCGATCACCCCGGCCACCCGGGTGGATCCCCGGACCGCCGGCGCCGGGGCCTCCGGCCCGGGCCGGCTGTTCATCCCAGGCACCGCGCCTTGTCGGCCAGGAAGTCCTCGTACCGGACGCTGAACTCGTGGTGGCCGTCCCGCCCGCACAGCACGTAGTAGAGGAAGTCCACCTTCGCCGGCTGGAGGGCCGCGGCGATCGCGTCCAGGCCCGGGCTGGCGATCGGGGTGGGGGGGAGCCCCGTCCGGAGCCTCGTGTTGTACGGGCTGTCGATCTCCAGGTCGGAGGCGGTGAGGCCGTCCTCGGGGTGGGGGTCCACGTACGCCAGCGTGGCGTCGATCCCGAGCGGCATCCCCTGGGCCAACCGGTTGCGGATCACCGCGGAGATCAGCGGCCGCTCCTCGGGGACCCGGGCCTCCTCCTCGATCATCGAGGCCACGATCACCACCTCGTAGGGGGAGAGCCCCAGCGCGCCGGCCTGCTCCCAGGGCAGGCCGGCCACCTCCTCCCGGAACTGCTGCAGGAGCCGCCGGATCACCTCCGCCGGGCGGGTCCCCTCCGCCACGAACTCGTAGGTCTCCGGGAACAGGAAGCCCTCGACGGTCCGGCTCCCGCGGGGGAGGTACGGGGGGAGGGCGAACCGACCGCTCTCCGCCAGGGCCAGGAAGCGGCGGGGCGAGAAGCCCAGCGCGCCGGCCGCCCGCTCGGCGATCTGCGTCAGGCGGAACCCCTCCGGGATCGTGAGGCGGACGGTGGGCACGGCGGGCGGGGGCGAGGTGAGGACGGCGAGGGCCCGGTCGAAGGGCATCCCGGTCCGGAGCTCGTGGCGGCCGGCCCGGATCTCGTCGGCCAGCCCGGCCTGCTGGAGGAGGTACCGGCCCACGACGCCGCCGCAGCGCACGACGCCCCGCTCGTGGAGGGCGTCCACGATCGCCGCGCCCGAGGCCCCCTCCGGGACGATGACCGTGACGGGCCGCCCGCCGCCGTCGCCGCCCTCGCACCACCGCACGTAGCCGATCGCGGCGGCCCCCGCCCCCAGCATGACCAGCACCAGGGCCGCGAGGAGGGCCCCGGCCCGGGCCCGCCGCCGCCCCGGACCCGGTTCCGCCTCGGAGGTCGTGGCCGCCGTGTCCAGCATCCGCCCGAGCATAGCGGGCGGGGGTCAGCGCCTCCGGTCCAGGTAGGCCTGGAGGATCACCGCCGCCGCCGACGCGTCCCGGGCCCGCCGCCGGTCCCGGCCCCTCGCCCCGGCCGCCCGCAGGGCTCGATCCGCCTCCGCCGTGGACAGCCGTTCGTCCTGCAGGACCACCGGCACGTCGAGCACGGCCCGCAGGGCCTCGGCGAACCGCTCCGCGTGGTGGGCCCGAGCCCCCGGCCGCCCCGACATCCCCACCGGGTGCCCCACCACCACGAGCGTCGCGCCGTGCTCGGCCACCAGGCGGGCCACCGCCCGGAGGTCCTCGGGGGGGCCGGTGCGGATCGTGCCCACCGGCACGGCGAGGCGACCCTCGTCGTCGGAGACCGCCACCCCGATCCGGACGTCCCCCAGGTCCAGCCCCAGGGCCGGCCCCCGCCTAGCCACCCGCGGCCAGGAGCTGCTCCAGGCGGGCCGGGATCAGGCCGATCGCGTCGCCCACCGCCTCGGCCCGGGGCCCCCCGGCGAAGCCCAGGATGGGCTTGCCGCCGGAGCCCCCGCCGATGGCCCCGGCCGCCGGCTCCAGCAGCGACGGGGCGGTCACGCCCCGGGCCACCAGGTTCCGGCTGCAGGCGGCCACGACCAGCGCCCGTCCATCCCGACCCGTGCCCAGGACGACGGCCGCCCCGCCGTCCCCCTCCAGCCTGGACACGGCGAGCTGCGCCAGCTCCCGGAGCTCGTCCGCGTCGCCCTCCTCGAGCGACGCCACCAACCGGACCCCGGCCACGACGGCCGCCCGCCCCGCCACCTCCTCGGCCCGGGCCCGCAGCCGTTCCTTCCCCAGCTTCCCCAGCTCGCTCTCCAGCTGCTTCAGGCGGGCCAGGACCTGCCGGGCCCGCTCCGGCGCGGCCCGGGGGTCGCTCGCGCCGAGCGCGGCCACGACCTCCTCCAGGAGCCGGTGCTCGGCGTGGACGTGCCGGATGGCGTCCGGGCCCACCAGGGCCTCGACCCGGCGCATCCCGGCCCCGATCGACCCCTCCCCCAGGAAGCGGATCACGGCCACGTTGCCGGTGTGGGGGACGTGGGTCCCCCCGCAGAGCTCGCGCGACCAGTCGCCGATCTCCACCACCCGGACCCGGTCCCCGTACTTCTCGCCGAACAGCGCGATGGCCCCGAGCTCCCGGGCCCGGTCGAAGCTCGTCTCGAACCACCGCACCTCCGCGTCCTCCGCCAGGCGGGCGTTGGCCACGACCTCGGCCTCCTCGAGCTGCTCCGCCGGGACGGACGCGGGGTGGGGGAAGTCGAAGCGGAGCCGCCCCGGCGCCACCAGCGACCCGGCCTGGCGGGCGTGCTCCCCCAGGACGTGCCGGAGCGTCCAGTGCACGACGTGGGTCGCGGTGTGCGAGCGCATCGTGGCCTCCCGGCGGTCCCGGTCCACCTCGGCGTGGGCCTCCTGCCCCGCCCGGACCTCGCCCGTCTCCACCCGGCCGATGTGGGCGATCGCGTCCGGCCCCGCCCACCGCGCGTCCTCCACCCGCACGAGGCCGGTGGGGGTCCGGATCCGCCCCCGGTCCCCGACCTGGCCGCCGGCCTCCGCGTAGAACGGGGTCCGGTCCAGGAACAGCCGGACCTCCCGGCCCTCCTCCGCGCCGTCCAGCTCACGGCCCTCCGCGTCGAGCAGCAGGAGGATCCGCCCCTCCTCCTCCAGCCGCTCGTACCCCACGAACGTCGAGGGCGGGGCGGCGACGGCCTCCAGCCCCCCCGCGACGCGCTTCGCCGCCTCCCGGGCCCGGCGGCGCTGCTCCTCCATCAGGGCGTCGAACCGGTCCCAGTCCACCGACAGGCAGGCGTCCTCCACCAGCTCCCGGGTGAGCTCCCGGGGGAAGCCGAACGTGTCGTGGAGCTTGAACGCCACGTCCCCCGGGAGCCGCCGCTCCGGGGTGCCCTGCGCCCGTTCGACCTCCCGCTCGAACACCGTCATCCCCTGGCGGAGCGTGGCCGAGAAGCGCTCCTCCTCGGAGGTCGCCACCTGCAGCACGAAGGCCCGGTTCTCCCGGAGCTCGGGGTAGGCCTCGCCCATCAGCTCCACCGTCGTCTCGACCAGGGGCTCGGTGACCGGGCCCTCGATCCCCAGGCGGCGGGCGTGGGAGACCAGGCGGCGGAGCATCCGCCGGAGCACGTACCCCCGGCCCTCGTTCGAGGGCTGGACGCCGTCGGCGATCAGGAACGTCGTGGCCCGCCCGTGCTCGGCGAGGACCCGGAGCGAGACGTCGACCCGCTCGTCCTCCCCGTAGCGGCGTCCGGCCAGCGACCCCCCCACCTCGATCAGCGGCCGGAGGAGGTCGGTGTCGAAGATCGAGTCGCGGTTTTGCAGCACGACCGCCACCCGCTCCAGGCCCGAGCCGGTGTCGATGTTCCTGCCGGGCAGCTCCCCCACCGGATCGCCTTCGTCGTCCACCTCGTCCTGCATGAACACGAGGTTCCAGATCTCGAGGAACCGCTCCTCGTCCACGGCCGGCCCCCCGTCGGGGCCGTACCGCCGCCCCCGGTCCACGTAGATCTCCGAGCAGGGCCCCCCGGCCTTGCCCGGCACCCACCAGTAGTTGTCCTTCTTCCCCCGCCGCACGATCCGGTCCGCCGCGATGCCCACCCGCTCGTGCCAGATGGCGGCCGCCTCGTCGTCCGTCTCGAAGACCGTGACCCACAGCCGGTCGTGGTCGATCCCCCAGGTGCCCGTCACGAGCTCGTGGGCCCAGGCGATGGCCTCCTCCTTGAAGTAGTCGGCGAAGGAGAAGTTGCCGAGCATCTCGAAGAACGTGAGGTGCCGTGCGGTGTGCCCGACGTTGTCGATGTCCACGGTGCGGAAGCACTTCTGGGCCGTCGTGGCCCGGCGGAACGGCGGGTCCGCCTGCCCCAGGAAGTAGGAGATGAACTGGTTCATCCCGGCGTTCGTGAGCAGCAGCCCCGTCTCGGGCGGCGCGATCAACGACGAGGAGGCCACGCGGCGGTGCCCGCGGGCCTCGAAGAAGGACAGGAACGACTCGCGGATCCGGGAGGCCTCCACGGGGAACAGTCTATCCGGGGGCCTCCCCGGCCCCGCCGTGGAGGGAAGGGCTCGGTCGGTCGCTAGGCCCGGCGCCCCGCCGGGCCCCGCTCCAGGGAGCTCCGGACCTCCTCCTCCCGCTCCCGCATCGCCCGCTTCCCCTCCTCGATGGACTCGGCGACGCGCTTGCTGAGGTCGAGGAGCCCGTCGCGGGCCTCCCGGGCCAGGCGGACCGGGGATGCCCGCTCGGCCTGGCGCCGGGCCCAGCGCGCGCTGAGGATGGCGCCCGTGGCGCCGGCCGCGAGCCCCGCCGCCAACCAGAAGAGCCGTCGCATCGGTCCCCCGAACCTCCGACCCCCGGACCGGCGCCCGCGTTACCGACCCGGGCGGCCGCCCCGGAACCGGCGGACCGCTCCCCGGACGCCCGCCCCCACGCCGATCAGCTTCACCAGCGGGCTGGAGACGGCCTGCTCCACGAGGCCCGAGATCCGCTCCACCCGCCTGGCGACGTCCCCGGCCGTCTGCAGCATGCCGTCCACCCGGTCGAGCTCCCGGTTCATGTTCTGGACCGAGACCTTCACCTCGGTGAGCAGCGGGACGGTCTCCTGCCGGATCCCGTCGATCAGCAGCTTGGTGCTCTCGAGGACCCGGAACGTGTTCACCAGCACCAGGCACAGGAACAGGACCAGCAGGCCCCAGAAGGCTGCGAGCACGATCAGCGCGACGTCGCCGGCGGACGCAAGCACGGTCATGGCCTCTCCTCGCGGTCGTGGGGTGCGTGTAGCCTACCGCCTCGCCGTGGGCCGGGGCTCGCCCCCCTCCCCGTGGGCCGGGGCTCGCCCCCCTCCCCGTGGGCCGGGGCTCGCCCCCGGCCGGGCACGAGGCCC
>DATLZP010000014.1:0-5497 GCA_035573935.1 Actinomycetota bacterium | reverse complement strand
CTCGGCCAACGGGGAGCCGGCCTTCGCCCACTACAAGCCGGCCGGGGGCGGCGAGGGGTTCGAGGCCTGGTCGCTCCAGGTCCTGGAGCTGTCAGGGGGACGGATCGCCGGGATCACGTTCTTCCTCGACACCCGGCGGCTGTTCCCGCTGTTCGGGCTCCCCCTCCGGCTCCCGGCCTGAGGCCCGGCGGGCCGGGACGACCTGCCGGAGCCCCATCAGGTCCAGCAGCTCGGGGAGCCGGGGGCACACGTGCACCACCTCGATCCGGCACCCCAGCCGCTTGGCCGTGAGGCGGAGGCGAGCCAGGGCCTCGACCGTCGCCACGTCCGCCGCCCTCCCCTCCAGGCGACAGACGAGCCGGTCCGCCCCGCTCGCCCGGAGCAGGGCCCCGGCCCGCGCGCAGAGCCCGGGGATCGCCCAGGGGGCGACCGGGGCACGGACCCACACCACGACGGGACCCCGGCCCGGGTCGGCTCCCCGGGGAGCGGCCACCCGCCCTCCTTCCTCCTCCGAACCTGGGACCGTTCCCTGGGCCGGGATTCATCGGCGGGCGGCATGGTCGGCCCCTCCGGCGCCCCTCAGGGCCCGTGGCCGGGCCGACGGAGCTCCTCGACCCGGATCGAGCCGTCGTCCTCCTCGACGAGCAGCACGCCCTCGCACTCCCGGAGCGGCTCGATCTCCCGGCCGGTGAGCCCCAGGACGGCCCGCTCGATCAGCGGGGTGTGGCCCACCGCCAGGCCCCGCCCCCCGGCCCGGACCCGGCCCAGGAGGTTCGCCACGACCGACGCCAGCGCGGCCGGGGTGCGGTCCTCCTCGCGCTGGCCGAGGAGGCCCGGGACCACCTCGTGCGGCGGCAGCCGGCGACCGGCCCCCCGGAGGATCCAGGCCACGGTCTCGGCGGCCCGGGCGGCGGGGGAGCAGAACACGACGTCCCAGGACGCGTCCACGGTGCGACCGAGGTCCTCGGCCTCCGCCCGGCCCTGGGGGGAGAGACGGTCGTCCTCCGGGTCCCGGGCGGCGTGCCTGCGGAGCTCGAGGGCGCGCATCGGGTCCATCTTCCCCCTCGGGGAGGTCCGCGTCAGGGGCCGTTCGCGTATCATGCCCGGACCGTGACCACCCGCCGGTCGGCCGTGCCCGCGCTCCTCGCCGCCGCCCTCCTCGCCGGCTGCTCCACCACGGGCCAGGCCGAGCCGACGACCTCCCCCACCTCGCCCCCGCCCTCGCCCACCGGGAGCCCGATCGTGAGCGTCGGGACCAGGCCGGGGCACTACGAGTACGTGAACGCGGGAATCGTGGCCCGGCTGGTCTTCGACCGGCGCGGTGGGTCCGCCTCGCTCCAGATCGAGAACGGGAGCGGCCACGACCTGGGGGAGCCCTTCATCTACGTGCTGGACGCCCGGGACGGGCACGAGATCGACGGGACCGTCGTCGACGCGGCACCCATCCCCAAAGGCCGGACCGCCCGCTTCCGGGTCGAGTTCCCCGACGAGCTCGACGTGGACCAGATCGGCCTGGCCATCCTGGTGCTGGGCGAGGACAACTACGGGGCGTTCGTCCCCGTCTGATCCCCGGTCAGCGGCTCCGGGGCTCCTCCTCCCCGGCCTCCCGGCGGGCCAGGACGAACAGCAGGTCCGAGAGCCGGTTGAGGTAGCGGATGGCCTCCGGGTTCACCTCCCGCCCGGCGTCGCGGAGCTCCACGGCCCGTCGCTCCGCGCGGCGGACGACGGTCCGGGCCAGGTCGAGGGCGGCGGAGCGGGCGTTGGCCCCGGGCACGACGAAGGTCCGGGGGAGGGGGTGGGTCGCCACGACCTGATCGATCCGGGCCTCCAGCCGCTCCACCATGGGGGCGGTGACCAGCGAGATCCCCGGCTCCAGGCGGCCCCGGGCCCGGGGGTTGGCGGCCAGGTCCGCGCCCACCACGAACAGCTCCCGCTGGAGCCCCAGGATCTCCTCGCGCACGCCGGGGTCCTCCGCCAGGGCCCGGGCCACGCCCAGGGCCGCCACCGCCTCGTCGGTCGTCCCGTAGGCCTCGGCCGCCGGGTCGGCCTTCGAGACGCGTCCCCCATGGAGGAGGCCGGTGGTGCCGTCGTCGCCCCGCCGGGTGTAGATGCGCACGGCGGGGGCTATCCTAGCCGCGTGCCGGGGGCGGCCCGCCGCCCGGAGGCCCGCGCCCGAGAGGCAGGCTCTCGTTGCTCCCGTGCAACATGTGACCCATGTGACCCTTGTGCGGCGGGTGGAAAGGGTGATACCCTGGGGAGCCTCGGAGCGGTGCGGAGCGACGCCGGGGCGTCCCGGCGGGGCCGGCGCCGCCCCTCACCCGGCGACCCGGGGCCCCTCCGCCGCACCCGGCAGGAAGGAGCGAGGAGATGGCCGGTAGGTTCGGGGCGGTCCTCACCGCCATGGTCACCCCCTTCCGCGACGACCACGCGCTCGACCTGGACGCCGCGCAGGAGCTCTCGGACTGGCTCCTGGAGCACGGCTCGGACGGCCTGGTCCTGGCCGGCTCGACCGGCGAGTCGCCCACGCTCACCCACCGGGAGAAGGCCGATTTGTTCCGGGCGGTGGCGGAGGCGGCCCGGGGCAAGGGGAAGGTGATCTGCGGCACCGGGACCTATTCCACGGCGGAGTCCATCGAGCTCACCCGGGCCGCCGAGGAGGCGGGGGCGGACGGCCTCCTCGTCGTCGCCCCCTACTACAACCGCCCGCCGCAGCGGGGCCTGCTGGCCCACTTCCAGCGGATCGCGGACGCCACCGACCTGCCGATCGTGGTCTACAACATTCCCGGCCGCACGGGCGTCCGGATCGAGCACGAGACCCTCCTCCGGCTGGCCGAGGTGCCGAACATCGTCGGCGTCAAGGACTCCACGGGGGACTTCCAGGGGATCTCCAAGCTGATGCAGGAGGCCCCCGCGGACTTCGAGGTCTACTCCGGCGACGATTGGGCCACGTTCGGCTACGTCTGCCTGGGCGCCGTGGGGGTGGTGTCCGTGGCCTCCCACCTCGTGGGCGACCGGATCCGCCAGATGATCGACCTGATCGAGGGCGGCGACCACCCGGGGGCCCGGAAGATCCACCGGGAGCTCTCCCCGCTCTTCAACGCGCTCTTCATCACCAGCAACCCGATCCCCGTGAAGGCGGCCCTGGAGATGGTGGGCCGGCCGGCCGGCCCCCCGCGGCTCCCCCTCGTCCCGGCCACGCCGGAGGAGCGGGACCGCATCCGGAAGGCCCTGGAGGATGCCGGGCTCCTCTAGGTCGCGGCGCGGCCGCCCCGACACCGGCGGGCCGGCGCGCGTCGTCTTCCTGGGCGGCGTGGGCGAGGTCGGCCGCAACATGGCCTGCGTCGAGCTCGGGGGAAGGGTCCTCCTGGTCGACGTGGGGCTCTCGTTCCCCACCGAGGACATGCCGGGCGTGGACCTCGTGCTGCCGGACTTCGAGTACGTGCGCCAGCACGCCGGGCGCGTGGAGGCGGTGGTCCTGACCCACGGGCACGAGGACCACATCGGCGCGCTCCCGTACCTCCTCCGGGAGATCTGGCCGCTGCCGGTCTACGGCACGCCGTTCACCCTGGCCCTCCTGGAGGGCAAGCTCGAGGAGCACGGCGTCCGCGACCGGGCCGACCTCCGCGCGGTGGAGGTCCCCGGCGCGGCGCGGGTCGGGCCGTTCGCGATGCGGTTCCTCCGCGTGACGCATTCGATCCCCGACGGGATGGCGGTGGCCATCGACACGCCGTTCGGCTCGATCCTCCACACCGGGGACTTCAAGATCGACCAGACGCCGCTCGACGGGAAGCCCACGGACCTCCACGGGCTGGCCGAGGAGGCCGGCCGGGGCGTCCACCTGCTCCTGTCGGACTCCACGAACGCGGAGGAGGCGGGCTACACGGCGAGCGAGCGGACCGTGGGACCCGTCCTCCACGACATCGTGGCCGGCGGCCGCCGCCTGGTCGTCGTGGCGTGCTTCTCCTCCCACATCCACCGGATCCAGCAGGTGGTGAACGCGGCCCGGGCCAACGAGCGCGTGGTGGCGTTCCTGGGCCGCTCGATGCACCAGAGCGTGGCCGCCGCCCGGCGCCTGGGGATCCTCCAGGTGCCCGAGCAGGACGTGGTCCCCATCGAGGAGCTCGACCGGCTCGACCCGGGGCGGGTCGTGGTGATCAGCACGGGGTCCCAGGGAGAGCCGTACTCCGCCCTGTCGCTGATGGCGGCCCGGGAGCACAAGTGGGTGAAGCTCCGGGAGGGCGACACCGTCGTCCTCTCCTCGTCGTTGATCCCGGGGAACGAGCCGGCCATCCACCGGGTCGTGGACGGGCTGTATCGGACGGGGGCCGACGTGTTCCACGTCCCCGCCCACCCCGTGCACGCGTCGGGGCACGCCGCGGCGGAGGAGCTCCGGCTGATGCTCTCCCTGGTCCGACCCCGGTGGTTCGTCCCCGTCCACGGCGAGCGTCGGCACCTGGCCCACCACGCCCGCCTGGCGGTCGAGGTGGGGATCCCCCCGGAGCGCGTGCTGATCTGCGAGGACGGGGACGCGCTGGAGGTGGGGGAGGAGGTCAGGGTCGCGGAGCGGGTCCCGGCCGGGATGACGTTCGTGGACGGCCTGGGGATCGGCGACGTGGGGGGCGAGGTCCTCCGGGACCGGAGGAAGCTCTCCGGGGAGGGCGTCGTCGTGGTGGTGGTGGCCATCGACGCCCACCACGGGGACGTGGTGGCCGGCCCGGACATCGTGAACCGGGGCTTCGTCTACGACGAGATGTCCGCCGACATCCTTGAAGAGGCCCGGGAACGCGTCATGCTCTCGCTGAAGGAGAGCGCCCGGGCCGAGGTGACCGACCGGAGCGTGATCCAGCAGCACATCCGGCGGGTGCTCGGGCGGTACTTCTGGGAGGTGACCCAGCGCAAGCCGGTGATCCTGCCGGTGATCATGGAGGTGTGAGTGGCGAAGACGAAGCGGCGGCCCGCGCGCCGCTCGTCGCGCGGAGGTGGACGCTCCTCGGTCCGTGCGCACCTGGCGCCCTGGGCCGACGAGGCGGCCGGGATCGGGCTGATCGTGCTGGCGGCCCTGGCCGGCCTCGGGCTGTGGTTCGACGCGGCCGGGCCGTTCGGGGACGTGCTGCGGCTGGCCCTGGGGTGGCTCCTGGGGGACGGGGCCATCGCCGCCCCGGTCCTCGGCCTGTACTGGGGGGCGGTGCTCCTCCGCGACGCGGCCGAGGGGCAGCGGGTCCGGATGGCGATCGGGTTCGCCGTCGCCCTGGCCGGGGCGCTGGGCATCGTCTCCGCGGCCCAGGGGAACCCCGGACCGACCGCCGGCTGGACCGGCCTGCACGAGGCGGGCGGGGCGCTCGGCGCGCTGGCCGCCCGGCCGCTCTCGATCGTGCTGTCGGCCTACGGCGCGGTGGTGGTCTGCGGCGGCCTCGTGACGCTCGGGCTGCTGATCTTCACCGGGACGCCCTTCACGGCGCTCCTGGAGCGGGTCCGGGAGGCCGCGGCCCTCGTCGCG
>DATLZP010000013.1:0-7627 GCA_035573935.1 Actinomycetota bacterium | reverse complement strand
GGCTCGTCCTCCTCGGCCTCGCCCCGTAGGGGTCGGGCCCGTCCTCACCCCCGGGCCCGGCGGACCGCGGCCACCACGGCCGGGAGGACCTCGTGGAGGTCCCCCACCACCACCCAGTCGGCGTGGGAGACGATCGGAGCCTCCGGGTCCTTGTTGATCACCAGGAGCCGCTTCGCCCCTCGGCAGCCCACCATGTGCTGGGTGGCCCCGCTGATCCCGCAGGCGATGTAGAGGTCGGGGGCGATCCGGGTCCCGGTCTGACCCACCTGGTCCGAGTGGGGGCGCCACCCGGCGCTCGTCACGACCCGGGAGCACCCCACCGCGCCCCCCAGGAGCTCCGCCAGCTCCTCCAGGACGCGGAACCCCTCCGGCCCGCCGACGCCCCGGCCCCCGCCCACGACGACCTTGGCCTCGGCCAGCGAGACCCGCCCCCGCTCCGGCTCGGTCCGCTCCACGACCCGGACCCCGAACGCCTCGGGGTCGACCCCGATCTCGAACCGGCGGACCTCGGCCTCCGAGCCGTCCACCGGCTCGGCGGCCACGGCGTGCGGGGCGACCGAGAGGAGCTTCACCGGCCCGTCGAGCTCGGCCTCCTCCAGGAGCGTGCCGCCCCACCGCTGCCGGAGGACGACGAACGGGTCGCCGGGCGAGGCGTCCACGCAGTTCGCGGCCATCGGCAGGTCGAGCTCCGCGGCGGCGTGGGCCAGCACCTCCTGGCCCCGGTCGCTCCCCGGCGCCAGCACGATGGCCGGCCCCAGGCGCTCCACGGCCCGGGCCAGCACGGCCCCCCAGGCCCGCGGGGCGTACCCTCCATCGAGCTCCCCTCCCTCGGCGACGTGGAGGACGGGGATCCCGTGCGCGCCGAGCGTCGCGGCCGCCCCCCGGGCGTCCGAGCCGACCGCGAGCGCCTGGAGCCCGTCCCCGGCCCGCTCGGCCAGGCGGCGGCCGAACGCCGCGGCCTGGAGCGAGAGCTCGTCGGGGCCGACGCCATCGTGGTCGACGAGGACGAGGATCACCGCCGCCCGCCCCTCCGCGTCACAGGACCCCCACGGAACGGAGGACCTCCACGATCCGGTCCGCCGCCTCGGGGCCGTGGCCCAGGACCTCCGCCCGCTTCCCCTCGCCCTCGGGCAGGAGGAGCCGTCGCTTCCGCAGGCGCGGGCCCCGCCGCTGGGGCGCGATCCGCGCCACCTCCTTCTTCCTGGCCCGGATCCGCCCCGGCACCGATGGGTAGCGGGGGAGGTTGATGCCCTCCTTCACCGTGACCACGGCGGGCATCGGGACCTCCAGGACCTCCACGCCGCCGCCGGGGGCCTCTCGGCGGACCACGAGGGTCCCGTCCCGCGCCTCGAGCCCCTTCGCCCCGGTGACGCAGGGGCGCCCCAGCGCGCCGGCCACCCGCACGCCGACCTGGTAGCCGCCGGTGTCCGCGGCCTCGTTCCCGAAGAGGGCGACGTCGAACGGTCCCCCGGTGCCCTCGAGCCCCCGCACCGCCTCGGCGATCGCCGCCGCGGTCTCCTGCGGATCCCACTCGCTCCCGTCGGTCTCGAGGAGCACCGCGCCGTCCACCCCCACGGCGAGGGCGTCGCGGAGCTGCTCCTCCGCGGCCGGGGGCCCCAGCGTGAGGACGGTGCTCGACCCGCCGTGGGCCTCGATCAACCGGACCGCCTCCTCCACCGCGCATTCCTCGTGGGGGCTCACGGTCCACCCGGAGAACCGGGTATCGATCTCCTGCGCGTCGGGCGTGAGCGTGATCCTGCCCCCGGTGGTGGGCACGCGCTTCACGCAGACCAGGACCCGCACGGCCGGCTCAGGCGCGCATCCGCGCGTTGTCGGGGTCGAACAGCGGGCGGTTCCCGGCCACGGCCACCGTGACCGGGTAGCGGTCCCCGAAGTACTCGACCGCGAGCTCCTCGCCCTCCCTCGCGTGCTCCGGCGGGAGGTAGGCGAGCAGGATGTGCTTGCCGACGGAGGGCCCGGAGCCCGCGCTCGTGACGTAGGAGCGCCGACCCTCCCGGTCCTCCAGGGGACGCCCGTCGCGGGTGAGGACGGGCTCCCGGCCCAGCATGTACCGCTGGACGCCCTGGGAGGACGTGTGGTCGTCCACCGTGAGCGTGCACAGGACCGCGGCCGGCTCCTCCTCCCGCTGCTTCAGGTACGCATCGCGCCCGACGAAGTCGGCGTCCTTCACCGTCCGTCGGGCCAGGCCCGCCTCCACCAGCGTGTACTCGAGCTCGAGCTCGTTCCCGTAGGCCCGGTAGCACTTCTCCAGCCGGGCCGTGGTGCCGTACACGCCGATCCCCACCGGGACGATCCCGTGCGGCTCCCCGGCCGCCCAGAGCACGTCCCACAGGCGCGCCCCCTGCTCGATCGGCGCGTAGATCTCCCACCCCAGCTCGCCCACGTAGGAGATCCGGGAGGCGAGGGCGCGGACGCCGTCGATCTCGAGCCACCGGCAGGTGGCGAAGGGGAAGGCCTGGTTCGAGACGTCGTCGGGCGTGACGGCGGTGAGGACGTCCCGGGCCCGGGGGCCCCACAGCCCGAGCGTGCACCACGCCGAGGTGGCGTCGAACAGCTGCGCGGAGCCGTCCTCGGGGAGGTGGTCGGCGAACCACTTCCGGTCCCGCGGCCCGTCCAGCCCGCCGGTGACGATCCGGAACCGATCCTCGCCCAACCGCATCACCGTGAGGTCGGCCTTGATCCGTCCGGCGTCGTTCAGGAGCGGCGTGTAGACGACCCGGCCCACCGGCACGTCCATCGGCTGCACGCACATCCGCTCCATGAAGGGGAGGGCGCCGGGGCCGGTGACGTCGAAGATGGCGAACGCGGAGAGGTCGACGATCCCCACGCGGTCCCGCAGCGCGAGGTGCTCCGCGTTGATGATCGGCGACCACCAGCGGGAGTCCCATTCCGCCTCCCGGGGCATGACCCGGTCGCCGTACTCCTCGAGGAGCCGCTCGTTCGACCCGTACCAGAAGGGCCGCTCCCAGCCGGCGGCCTCGAAGAACACCGCCCCCAGCTCGCGCTCCCGGGCGTTGAACGGGGAGAGCCGCACGTCCCGGTTCGAGCTCCACTGCTCCATGGGGTGGACGATCCCGTAGGTCTTGTTGTAGCCCTCCTCCGACCGGGCCCGGACGTGGTGGCTCGTCCGCTGGTGGTCGTAGAACCGGGCCACGTCCGACTGGTGGGGGTCGATCTCGGGGTTCCCGTCGGTCATCCATTCCGCGGCGATCCGCCCGAAGCCCGGTCCCTCTTTCACCCAGATCGCCGCCACCGACCACAGGCCCTTCACCTCCGGGGTCTCGCCCACGAGCGGCATGCCGTCGGGCGTGAGCGAGATCAGCCCGTTGATCGCGTACTTCACCCCGACCCGCTCGTCCCCCACGATCTCCGGGAACAGCTCGAGCGCGTCCTCCATCTGGGGATCGAAGTCCTCCTTCGTGAACGGCAGCTCGGTGGGGGAGAGCGGGGCCTCCTCGATCGAGGGGATGTCGTCGGGGTCGACCAGGATCGGGCGGTGGGCGTACGAGCCGATCTCGAACTCGCTGCCGTGCTGCCGCTCGTACATGTTGCGGTCCACGTCGCGGACGATCGGGTACTCGATCTCGCCCACGGTCTTCTCGAACAGCGGCACGGGGCCCACGTCGATCATCTGGTGGACCGCGGGGGTGAGGGGGATCGATGCGCCGGCCATCCGCGCGACCCGGGGGCTCCACACGCCGCAGCAGATCGCGACGGCCTCCGTCCGGATGTCGCCCCGATCCGTGCGGACCCGGACCACCCGCCCCCGCTCGACGTCGATCCCGACCACCTCGGTGTTCGGCGCGACGGTGAGGGCGCCCAGGCGTTCCCCCTCCTCCCGCATCAGGGTCCCGGCCCGCAGGGAGTCCACGACCCCCACGCCGGGGGCGTAGAAGCCCCCCAGGATGGCCCGCTCGTTGATGAACGGGACGAGCTCCTTCACCTCCCGGGGCGTGAGGAGCTCGACCGGCTCGACCCCCCAGGACCTGGCCGAGGCCACCCGGCGCTTCAGCTCCTCCATCCGCTCCGGGGTGCGGGCCACCTCGATCCCACCGCTCTCGGTGAAGACGCCGAGCTCCTTGTACTGGCGGACGCTGTCCAGGGTGACCTTCGTCATCTCCTTGTTGTGGTCCACCAGGAAGATGAAGTTCGAGGCGTGGCCGGTGGAACCACCGGGGTTGGGGAACGGCCCCTTGTCGAGGAGCACGATGTCCTTCCACCCCAGGCGGGCCAGGTGGTAGGCGACGCTGTTGCCGACGATCCCGCCGCCCACGACCACCACCCTCGCCTCCTCGGGAAGCGTCATCGTTGCGCCCTCCTCGTCCTCGTCACGACGCGGCGTCCTCCCGGCCGGGGGTGGGCGTCGCGTACCCGTAGGCGGCCAGCGCCTGCCGCCGCCAACGCTCCGTGCTCTCCAGCTGGTTGAACGTGTTCAGGTGCAGCCCGAGCACGTCGTCCCGGTCCGCGACCAGCGGGGCCAGGCCGGCCAGGAACGCGTCGGGCCGCCACGATCCGCCCCGCAGCAGGCGGGCCACGATGCTCCCGTGCTTCGTCAGGTAGCGGAGGGAGTCGCCGATCCCCACCCGGAGCGAGATCTCGAGGAGCCGCCGGCGGTTCACGGCCCCGGGGACGCCCACGTAGACGGGGAGCGTCACCCCGGCCGCCCGCACGCCGTCCAGCCACCGGACCACCGTGGCCGGATCGAAGCAGATCTGGGTGACCATGTGGGTGGCGAAGGCCTGCTTCTCCCGGAGCGCGGCGAGCAGGTCGTCGTCCCCGATCAGCGGGTGCCGCTCGGGGTAGGCCCCGATCCCGATGGCCTCGAGGTCGTGCCCCGCGTCCGCCATCTCCCGCAGCAGCTCCCCGGCGGAGGCGTACGGCCCCATCGGCTCGGGGGCGTCGCCCCCCACCACGAACAGCTCCCGGAACCCGGCCCCCGAGACCCGGCGGAGGATGGCCTCGAGGTGGGCCCGCCCCGTGACGAGGCGGGCGGCGACGTGGGGGACCGCCCGGAAGCCCCGGCCGGCGACGCGCTCGGCCAGGGCCAGGGTGGCCTCGAGCCCCTTCCGGGGGGAGCAGGTCACGGTCACGGTGGCCCCCGGCGGGAGGTGGCGGAGCTCCACCTCCACCCCGTCGGTGGGGACGATCTCGAAGCGCGCCCCCTCCAGGAGCCGCCCCACGGCGCCGCGGCGGCCGGGGAGCGTCACCGCTTCGGGATCTCCTTCTTCGGATCCCAGTGCGGCATGGGGACGACCACGGCCCGCACCCGGCCGCTCCGCGGCGTGTCCACCTCGAGCTCGGTGCCCACCTCGGCGTGCTCGACGGGGACCATGGCGTAGCCGATGTTCTTCTCCAGGCGGGGGGACCAACAGGCGCTCGTCACCTTCCCCACGTGCCGGCCGTCGGCGTAGACCGGGAAGAAGTCGATCATCTCGTTGTCGACGTAGGTGCCGAGCGACTCGCCCTCGATGTCGACGCCGACCAGCTTGCGGGAGACGCCCTCCTCCTTGATCCGCTTCAGGGCGGCCTTCCCCATGAAGTCGGCCTCCTGGTCGAGGTCCACCATCCACGTGTAGTGGTAGCCGACCTCGAAGGGGTTGTTGTCGTACCACATGTCCGCGCCGAAGGCCAGGATGCCGCCTTCGATCCGTCGGATGTGGCACGGCCCGATGACCTCCAGGCCGTGTGGCTTCCCCGCCTCGAGCACCGTGTTCCACAGCTCCTCGCCGTGCTTGGAGGCGTCGCGCAGGTAGATCTCGTAGCCGACCTCGCCCGTGTAGCCGGTCCGCGACACGACGACCGAGAGCCCGTCGAGGGTCGCCTCCATCAGGCCGTAGTAGGGCATCTCCAGGACCCGCTCTCCGAACAGGTCGGCCATCACCTTCTTCGAGTTCGGTCCCTGCACCTGGACCGGGGCGACGTCGATCTCCCGCACCGTCACGTCCATCCCCTTGGCCGCGGCGATCCCCAGGGCGTAGAGATTCACGTCGGAGTCGGCGAGCGAGAGCCAGAACTCGTCCTCGTCCACGCGGAGCAGCACGGGGTCGTTCAGGATCCCCCCGTCGGGCGCGGTGATGAACACGTACTTGCACTGGCCGACCGCGCACTTGTGCAGGTCCCGGGGGACGATCATGTTCGTCAGGTCGAAGGCGTCCGGGCCCTTGATCTGGATCTGCTTCTCCACGCCCACGTCCCAGAGCGTCACGCCGTTCACGAGGTGCCAGTACTCCTGGATGGGGTCGCCGTAGTGGCGGGGATGGTAGGTGTGGTTGTAGACGCTGTAGCGCTTCACCCCGTGCTTACGCGACGCGTAGAAGTACGGAGACTTCCGGATCCGCGTGTAGAGCAGGATCCCAGGGTTCTCCTCAACGGGCAACGGACTCCCTCCTCTCGATGTGTCCCATCCGACGCGAGACCTCGACGGCCGCCAGCCGCACGGCCTGGCCCAGCATGGGGATCCGGGCAGGGGTCACCCGGTACGCCGGCCCCGACACGCTGATCGCGGCCACGACCTCCCCCCCGGCCCGCCGGACGGGGGCGGCGACGGCGTTCAGGCCGACCTCGAGCTCCTCCACGGTGAAGGCGTAGCCGCGAGCGACCGTCTCCGAGAGCTGCCGGCCCAGGGCCTCGGGATCGATGATCGTGTGCTGCGTCAGCCGCTCCAGGGGACGCGAGAGCACGCGCTGCCTGACCTCCCGGGGGGCGTGGGCCAGCAGGACCTTCCCGCTCGAGGTGCAGTGGAGCGGGGTGCGCTTGCCGACCCAGGAGACCGAGACCACGGAGCTCGCCCCGGTCACCTGGTCGATGTTCACCGCCCACTCCCCGTCCAGGATGGCCAGGTTCACGGTCTCGCCGGTCTGCTCGGCCAGCCGCTCGAGCACGGGGCGGGCCTGCTGGACGAGGTCCAGCCGGCCCACCGTGGCCGCCGCCAGGCGCACCACGCCGAACCCCAAGCGGTACTTGTCGGTGAGCGGGTTGCGCTCGACGAGCCCGTGCTCGGCCAGGGTGGCGACGAGCCGGGACGCGGTCGCCTTGTGGACGCCCAGTCGCTTCCCGAGCTCGGTGACCCCGAGCTCCCCCCCGCCGTCCGCGAGGAGCTCGAGGATCGAGAGGGCACGCCGCACCGACTGGACCGACGGGGGGCGCCCGTTCCTCATCGCGCAACAGACCCCGCTACTCGCAACAGTCGGAGCCTACGACCCTCCGCCATGGGGAGTCAAACAAGCGCGCCTCCGAGGCCTGCGACCGCCCCGGAAAGGCGGTGTCCGACTACGAGACGTCCAGGACGACCGTCTTGAGCTCGGTCAGCCGCTCCAGCGAGAACCGGCCGCCCACCCGGCCGACCCCGCTCATCGATCCAGCCCGGCCGCCGAAGGGCAGGTGGGACTCCCAGTAGTTCGTGCCCTCGTTCACGTTCACCCAGCCGGTCCGGACGGCCTCGGCGAACCGCAGGCCCCGACGCAGGTCGCGCGTGAACACCGCCGACAGCAGCCCGTACGGCGAGCGGTCCACGAGCTCGACCGCCTCCTCCTCGGATCCGATCGCGGTGATCGGCGCGACGGGGCCGAACGTCTCCTCCCGGGCCACCTCCATCTCGTCGGTGACG
>DATLZP010000012.1:0-3441 GCA_035573935.1 Actinomycetota bacterium | reverse complement strand
ATGGTCCTCACGACGAACCCGCCGTTCCTGGGGCTCGTCGGCCAGCTGTTCTCGCGCCTGCTGCGCCGCCCCTACCTGCTCATCGTCTACGACGTGTTCCCGGAGTTCGCCATCAGCCTGGGGGCCCTCTCCGCCGGCTCGCCGGTCGCCCGGGCCTGGCACCGGGTCACGCGGTCCATCCTGGCCTCGGCCGCCGTGGTCGTGGTGATCGGGCGGGACATGGAGGACCTGATCCGCCGGAAGCTGCCGGCCTCCCGCCAGGACCGTGTGGTGGTCATCCCGAACTGGTCCGACGAGCGCCGGGTCCGGCCCGTGCCCCGCGAGGCGAACGCCTTCCGCCGGGAGCACGGGCTCGACGGGCGCTTCGTCGTGCAGTACGCGGGCAGGCTGGGGGAGAAGCACAACCTGGAACCGCTCGTCGAGGCGGCCCGGATCCTCCGGGGGACCGACGTGCTGTTCCAGTTCGTGGGGGAGGGGGCGAAGAAGCCGCGGCTGCAGGCCCTCGCCGCCCAGCTGGGCCTGGACAACGTCCAGTTCCTCCCGTACCAGCCGATGGACCGCCTGGCCGAGACCCTCTCCGCCGCCGACCTCGCCGTGGTCTGCCTGGAGACCGGGCACACCGGGATCAGCGTGCCCAGCAAGGCCTACGGCGTGATCGCGAGCGGCACGCCGATCCTCGGTCTCCTCGATCCGGACGGGGAGATCGGACAGATGGTGAAGGAGACCGGCTGCGGCGTGCTGGTGGAGCCGGACCCGGTCGAGATCGCCGAGGCCATCCGCCGCCTGATGGACGAGGAGGGGACCCGCCGGGCGATGGGGGAGGCGGGACGGTCGGCGTTCCTGGAGCGCTACACGCTGGGGCACGCCGCCCGGGCCTACGACGCCGCGCTGCGGTCGATGCTCGGTCGCTGAGCGAGCCCCCGCCGGGGCGATCAGTACGCGCCGTGTCCCCGGACGACCGCGGGGAGCGTGCGGGCCAGGATCCGGAGGTCCATCAGGAACGACCACGTGGCGACGTAGCGGTACTCCAGGACCGCCCGGTCCTCGTAGCTCACGTCGCTCCTCCCGCTCACGGCCCAGAGCCCGGTGAGGCCGGGCTTCACGCTCAGGATCGTCGGGGCCAGGTTCCCGAAGCGCTCCAGCTCACCCCGGACGATGGCCCGGGGGCCGACCAGGCTCATCTGCCCGGCCAGGATGTTGAAGAGCTGGGGGAGCTCGTCGAGGCTCGTCTTCCGGAGGATCCGGCCGACCCGGGTGACCCTGGGGTCCCGGCGCAGCTTGTATCGGCTGTTCCACTCCTCGAGCAGCTCGGGGTCGGTCCGGAGGAACGCCTCCAGCCGTTCCTCGGCGTCGGTGACCATCGTCCGGAACTTGATCAGCCCGAACTCCCGGCCGCCCCGACCCAGCCGGCGGTGCCGGAAGAAGGCGGGGCCCGGCGATTCCAGCTTGATGGCCACCGCGATCGCGGCCATCAGGGGCGACGTCAGGACGAGCAGGATCGCGCTGGCGACGACGTCGACGGCGCGCTTCAGGGCCCTCCAGGCGAGCGACGCCGCGAGCAGGGAGCTGGCCTCGGGGATGCGGATGACGACCCCGCCGGCCGCAGCCGGCGCCGGGCCGCCACGAGGCGGCCCGAGCTCGAGCGGGCGTACCGTCCCCTTCCCCACGTGCGAAGCATGCCCCGAACACCTGGTCTCCTCCGACCGGCGGCTGCGGTAAGTTCCGTACCGCGGGTTGCCGTATCCGCGAACGGGCGGGCACGAGCCCCGCGCCGGCGGCGTTCAGGGCGCTGGTACGGTGGGTACGTGTCCGTCGTGCGACGCCTCACCGTCTGCGCGCTGGCCGCGGCGCTCGCCCTGGTCCCCGGGGCCGCCGAGGGCGGGAGCCGGATCCGGCTCGTCGACGTGATCGAGACGTCCGCGTGGGACCCTCCCAGCCCCGATCCCTCCGGGATCGCGTACTCCCCGTCGACGGGGAGGCTCTTCGTCACGGACGGCGAGGTCGAGGAGACCATCCACTTCCGGGGGGCCAACGTCTTCCGGGCCACGCGGAGGGGTGCGCTCCTCGGAGCGTTCGACCTCACCGAGGTGTCGAGGGAACCCGCCGGGGTGGCGGTGCGTCCCCGATCGCGTCGCGCGCTCTACGTGGCCGACGACAACGCGAACCGGATCTTCTTCGTCCGGTCGGGCCCCGACCGCCGGTGGGGGACCGACGACGATCGCGTCCGGTCCATCTCGACCAGGGCGTTCGGCAGCGACGACGCGGAGGGGCTGGCGTACGGCGAGCGGTCCCTCTTCGTGGCGGACGGGGGGAACGCGGAGATCATCCGGATCGTCTGCCGGGATCGGTGCGACGGCCCGCCCCCGGGGGGCGACGACGACGTCCGTCGGTTCGACACGGCCCCGCTCGGCCTCACCGACCCGGAGGGCGTGGACCTCGACCGCTCGAGCGGGCACCTGTTCATCGTGAGCCGGCGGGAACGGCTGATCGCGGAGACGACGCTCGGGGGGAGGCTCGTCGCCCGCTACGACGTCTCGTCGTCTCCCATCCGGCACCCCTCCGGCATCGCCGTCGTCCGCCGGAGGGACGGCGGCCGCACCCTCTACGTCCTGGACCGCGGGGTGGACAACGACCAGGATCCGGCGGAGAACGACGGCCGCATCTTCGTCTTCTCGATCGCCTAGCCCCCGGACGCGGAGCGCGTTTGAAGAGGCCCGGGTCCCGCACCACGATCCCTACGGCGGATGCAGGTGGCCCGGGGGGCGTCCGGTACGGGAGGCTGGTGAGCCGGCCGACGGAAGAGGAGGTCCCCCCATGCGCCGTGTCCTGCTCCCTCGCGCGCTGCTCGCCTGGGTGGTCGCCTTCGGGATGCTCGTCGCCGCCGCCGGCCCCGGGTCGGCGGCGCCCGTGTTCTCCGACGGCTTCGAGTCGGGCACGACGTCGGCCTGGACGAAGGTGAAGAACTTCACCGTCCAGACGGCCGTGGTGCACGGCGGCACGTACGCGGGACGGGCCACGAGCCCGGGGGGGACGGCGTCCTTCGCGTTCAAGACGCTGAGCGCGACCCAGGACGACCTGTACCTCGATGCGTGGGTCAACCTCCTCAGCGCGGCGGGGTCGAACACGATCCTCCTCCGGCTCCGAACCGGAGGGGGATCCTCCCTGGTGACGCTGAACGTGAACTCGTCCCGCAAGCTGTGGGTGAAGAACCACGTGGCCGGGACGAAGAGGACGAGCGCGACGGCGCTCCCCACCGGATGGCACGAGCTCCAGCTCCACGCCCGGGTGGGCGGCTCGCCGCTGATCGAGGTCTGGCTGGACGGGACGCAGCTCACCGACCTCACCGTGACGACCTCGCTGGGGTCCAGCGGGGTCGGACGGATCCAGCTGGCCGGCAGCTCCTCGGCGTTCGACGCGGCCTTCGACGACGTGGTGGCCGAC
>DATLZP010000011.1:0-2070 GCA_035573935.1 Actinomycetota bacterium | reverse complement strand
TCGTCCTGGGGGCCTTCCACACCGGGCTGCGGGAGCCACACGATCAGACCGAGCGGTGCCTCCGGGCGCTCCGTCACCCCCGGGTCGACGTGCTGGCGCACCCCAGGGGCCGGAGGTACGACCGCCGGGTGGGGATCCGGGCCGACTGGGAGCGGATGGCGGAGGAGGCCGCCCGCCAAGGGAAGGCCCTCGAGATCGACGCCTCGCCCGACCGGCAGGACCTGAACCCGGAGCTCCTCCCCCTGGTCCGGGAGGCCGGGGGGTGGGTGGCCATCGACACCGACGCGCACGCCCCCGGGGAGCTCGGGTTCATCGTCTTCGGGCTGGCCGCCGCGATCCTGGCCGGGATCCCCCGGGACCGGGTCCTGAACCTCCTTCCCGCCGACGAGGTCGTCCGCTGGGCCGAGCGCTGACGCTCAGGCCCTCACATCGATCCCCGGGGCTCGCCGGGCCCGGCGACCTCGCCCCGCCAGGCCCCCGTCTCCGCGCCCCGGCCTTCGATGAAGTCCTTGAAGCGCTGCAGGTCGCCGCGGACCCGGGCGTCGACGAGCCCCACGGCGTCCGCCGCCTTCGTGGCGACCGAGTCGGGACGGTATTCCATGCGGAGCGCCACGCGCGTCCGGTCCGCCGTCACCGGCTCGAAGCGGACCAGGCCCGAGAGCGCCAGGCCCTCCGTGGACGTCCACTCGACCAGCTCGTCCGGGATCTGGCGCGTGATCTGCGCCGTCCACTCCCGCTTGGCCCCGGCGATGTTCGCCCTCCAGTGGAGGGAGGTGTCGGTGAGCTGCTCCACGCGCTCCACGCCCTCCATGAAGCGGGGGAACTCCTCGAACTGCGTCCACTGGTTGTAGGCCGTGCGCACCGGCACGTCCACCTCGATCTCGTGCTCCACCACGCTCGTGTCCATGACCCTCCCCTTCCGCGGTCGCCCGCGCCGCTCGGCGCGCGGCCCGGTCTCCCTGTTGCCTTACCCCCGTCCACGGGAGCGGCAACCACCCGGGCGGGGCTCCCGGTCG
The DNA here is from genome assembly GCA_035573935.1 of Actinomycetota bacterium. GTDB lineage: Bacteria > Actinomycetota > UBA4738 > UBA4738 > HRBIN12 > DATLZM01. Next base: position 1,054 of record DATLZP010000011.1, on the reverse strand, counting down.
AGCGATCGGAGGGCCGAGATCACCTCCTCCGCCTCGATCGCCAACAGGCCCGGGTCCGGGCGGTCGGCGAGCGGGTCGCCCGTCCCCCCCTTCCACAGCACGACGTGGGGCCCGGCCCCCGGGGGCGGTCCCCACGCCGACGGGGGGGACGGCCCGAACAGCAGGACCGACGGGGTGGCCAGGGCCGTGGCCAGGTGCGCCACGCCGGTGTCGCCGGCCACGACCCGGTCCGCCGCCGCCACCGCAGCGGCCAGCGTGAGGAGGTCCGTCCGGCCGGCGATCACCGACCGGTCCGGGAGCCCCCCGGCCCGGGCCACCCGCCGGGCCAGGTCCACCTCGGCGGCGGAGCCCGTGACCAGCACCCGCCGGCCCGCCGCCCTCTCCGCCCGGGCCACCGCGGCCCACCGCTCCCGGGGCCACCTGCGGGCCGCGGCCTTCGCCCCGGGGTGCAGGATCGTCGCCCCCGCCGCCCCCTCCGGAGCCGGCACCGGGGGCGGCGACAGCCGCAGGTCGCGGGGGTCGGCGGGGATCCCGGAGGCGGCGAGCAGCAGGCACCACCGGTCCACCTCGTGCGCCTCCTCGGGCCAGGCCGGGGCCCCCGCCGTTCCCGGGACCTCCCCGTGGGCGAACCCGATCAGCCTCCGGGGCCGGAGGGCGAGGAGGAGCCGGTGGCTCCTCGGCCCCCGGCCGTGGAGGTTCACGGCGAGGTCGGGGCGGGCCACCGAACGCGGGAGCGGCTCGAGCCCCCGCACCGGCAGGACCCCGTGGGCCGCGCCGGCGTGGACGGCCAGGGGCCCCAGGGCGGCCGGGGCGGCGAGCACGTGCCGGTGCCCGGGGAAGGCCCGGATCAGCCCCCGCATCGCCGGGAGGGCGGTGAGCAGGTCGCCCAGCCCGAGGGCCCGGAGCACGAGCACGACCGGCTGGCTCACCCCGGGACGGCGGGGCCCACCAGGCGGTCGGCGGCCGCCTCGAGGTCGGCGGCCAGCTCGGGAGCGGCCCGCGCCTCCTCCCCCCGGGTGGCCGGGGTGGGGACCAGGATGGCCCGAGCCCCGAC
>DATLZP010000010.1:0-6418 GCA_035573935.1 Actinomycetota bacterium | reverse complement strand
ATCAAGGACGACCTGGAGAACGCCGGCGCCACGTGGGTCGACGAGCCGGCGGTCCGCGACGGGAACCTGGTCTGGGGCCGGGTCGTCGAGGACATCCCGGACTTCTGCCGGGAGCTCGTGGCGGCCATCGAGGCCGCCCCGGCCGACCGGTAGCCCTCCGTCACCGGTCGAGCGGTACCCGCGCCCGGCGAGCCCCACACCCCCGCCCGGGCGCCCTTGCTACCATGCCTTGCTGCGCGGGCGAGTGGCGGAACTTGGCAGACGCGCAGGATTCAGGTTCCTGTGAGGGCAACCTCGTGGGGGTTCAAATCCCCCCTCGCCCACGACCCGGAGGGAGGTGTGCAACGATGAAGCGTTCGCTCGCCGCGCTGACCCTGCTCTCGGTGCTCCTCGTCCCGGGCGTCGCGCTGGCCAGGAGCACGAAGCACACGGCCTTCTTCCTGGATCGCTTCGACGAGCGGCACGCGTAGCGGAGCGGAGGCCAGGCGAGGGGGGCGGGCCGGGGGCCCTCAGGTCCCCTCCGTCCGCGCGTCGGCGGCGGGCCCCACCTCCGCCTCCCGCCGGCGCATGCTGCGGACCACGAGCCAGAACGCCCCGGCGTGGACGAAGACGTCGCCGATGGAGACGACCTGTCGGATCGGCGGCCCGATGGGGATCACGTCCGCCAGGAACAGGAGGACGTCGCCCTCCCCGGCCAGGTGGTGCTTCGCGCCCCCCTCCCGGCGGAGGGCCTGGAGCGTCCCGAGCTGCCCCGAGGCGACCAGGGCCTCCCGCGTGACCGGCATCCCGCCGTTCGCCGCGATCACCACCAGGTTGCAGGCCAGGCCGACGAGGATCAGCCAGAACCCGGCGGCCCGGAGGTTGGCCACGGCGAACGCGATCAGCGCGGCGAAGGACGCGAGCAGCACGCCGAACCCGGCGGTCCCCGTGATCGGGACGAGCTGGAGGACGATCCCCGCGAGCGCCAGCCACCCCCACCTCAGGTGGACCGCGGTGAGCCCGGCGATGCGCCCGCCGGAGACGGAGCCCACCAGCAGGGCGGCCCCGAGCGTGATGAGGATCAGGCGCACGTCACGGCCCCAGCCGCTCGCGGGCCAGCCGGACGGCCTCCTCGTAGATCTCGCGGGCCGGTGCGCCCGTCTCCCGGGCGATCCGGGCGCAGTCGTCGTGCTCGGGGGCCACGCCGGCCGGTCGGCCGTCGAGGAACCCCACCTTCACCCGGACCGGGCCCCGCGACGTCGCGACCTCGATCACCTCCCGCTCCAGGGCCCGCTTGCGGACGTGCGTCGTGCGCACGCCGAGCGTGCCGGTCTCGAGGAACAGCAGGCGGGAGAGGGCCTCCGCCCGCTGGGGGGAGCACAGGACGGAGATCGTCACCGCCGGGCGTCCCTTCTTCATCACGATCGGCGTGAGCCAGGCGTCCTGCGCCCCGGCCGCCAGGAGCCGGTCCACCACGTAGCCGGCGAGCTCGGGGGAGAGGTCGTCCACGTTCGTCTCCAGGACGAGCTCGCCGGTGGGCTCGGGGGCGGGCACGGCGCCGGCGGCCGTGGGATCCTCCTCCCCCACGAGCACCCGGATCACGTTCGGGAAGTCGAGGGCGTGGGAGCCGGCCCCGTAGCCGACCGATCCGATCCGCATCAGCGGGACCTCGCCGTAGCCCTCGACCAGGGAGGCCAGGATGGCCGCGCCCGTGGGCGTGACGAGCTCCACGGGGACCCCGCGCGAGTAGAGGGGCGCCCCCCGGAGGAGCTCGAGGACGGCGGGGCCGGGGATCGGCATCGCACCGTGCTCGGTCCGGGTCATGCCGAGGCCGGTGGGCACGGGCGACGCGTAGGAGCGCTCGATCCCGAGCGCCGTGAGCGCGAGCGCCGTCCCCACGATGTCGACGATCGAGTCCACCGCGCCGACCTCGTGGAACGTGACGAGGTCGATCTCCTTGCGGTGCACCGTGGCCTCGGCCTCGGCCAGGCGACGGAAGATCCGCTGGGCGAGGCGACGGGCCTCCGGCGGCAGGGGGGCCGCGTCCAGCATCGCCCGGATGCTCGCGTAGGTGCGGATCACGCCCCCGGCGCCGGTGCGGACCGTCACCCGGAGGGCCCGGATCCCGGCGGCGTCGACCTCCTCCACGGCCAGGTCGAACGGCTCGAGGGGGAGGGAGCCGAGGTGCTCGCGGATCGCGTCCGGCTCGGCCCCCGCGTCGATCAGGGCGGCCAGGGCCATGTCGCCGGAGATCCCCGCGATGCAGTCGAAGTAGGCGACCCGCACCCGGGCCTCAGCCTTCGGCCCGCGCGGCCCCCGTCGCGGCCCGCACCACCCGGGCCGCGACCTGGGCGGCGCCGAACCCGTTGTCGATGTTCACCACGGCAACGCCGGGGGCGCAGGACGACAGCATCCCGAGCAAGGCCGCGAGCCCCTCGAACGACGCGCCGTAGCCCACCGAGGTGGGGACGGCCACGACCGGGCGGGAGGTGAGGCCGGCCACGACGGAGGGCAACGCGCCCTCCATCCCGGCGACGACGATCACGCAGTCCGCGGCCTCGAGCTCCCGCCGCCGCTCGAGCACCCGGTGGACGCCGGCCACGCCGACGTCGGTCACCCGCCGCACGTCGAGCCCCAGCGCCTCCGCCGTCCCGGCCGCCTCCTCGGCCACGCTGAGGTCGGAGGTCCCCGCCGTCACCACGGCGACGGTGCCCCGGACCCGGGCGTTGCGATCGGCCGGCTTGGCGACGAGGAGCCCGGACCGCGCGTCGAAGCGGGCATCGGGGATCGCCTCCCGCACCGCCGCCGCCTGCTCGGGCGTGGCCCTGGTGACGAGGACGGCCCCGGCGGTCCGGGCGGCGAGCGCCGCGGCGGCGTCGCGGACCTCGGCCGGCGTCTTGCCCGGCCCGAACACCGCCTCGGCCAGGCCGGTCCGGAGCTCGCGGTGGTGATCGATGCGGGCCGTGCCCAGGTCCTGGTAGGGCAGGTCGCGCAGCCGGTCGAGGGCCTCCGGGACCGGCGTGGCGCCCGCCGCGACGCCCTCCAGGAGCTCGGCCAGGCTGCGCTCGTCCACGGGAAGCGCATCGTATAGTATCCCGGTGCCTGCCAGAAGCGCAGGTAGATGGCCCTTTCTGGAGCAGCAGGCGCCCTCGATGTCGCTTCCGACGGAGACGCTCACGGTGCTCGTCGTGGCCAGCCTCGCGGCGAGCCTCCTGGCGCTCGTGATCCTCGCCCTCGGCGGGGGCCGGCGCCGGATGCGCGAGCCGGGCGGACCCCTCCGCCTGGACGAGGCCCTCCGGACGATCCTCGAGGGGCAGTCGGAGCGGATCGCCCGGCTGGAGCAGGCGATCCGGGCGCTCGCCGCCACCGACCGCCGGCAGGAGGGGCTGCTCCGGAGCTCGGTCCGGCGGGTGGCGCTCGTCCGCTACGACGCGTTCGAGGACGTCGGCGGGCGCCTGTCGTTCTCCTGCGCCCTGCTGGACGACCACGGGGATGGGGTGGTCCTGACCTCGATCAACGGGCGGCAGGACACGCGGGTGTACGCGAAGCCCGTGCGGGCCGGGGGGAGCACCCACAACCTCTCCGCGGAGGAGCGGGAGGCGATCAAGCGGGCCCTCCAGGGGCCCGCCGAGGACGGGCGGGCCAAGGGGGCCCGCGCGAGGAGCGGCCCCGGGGAGGCGGTGAGCGCGGGGTGATCTGGCGTCGCGAGGAGGCCGAGGGGCAGGTGCAGCATCGGGAGGGAGGGAGGATGGCTGAGGACAGCGGTGAGGTGACGGTCGTCGGTCAGGGGGCTCGCCTGGAGGGGACGATCGTGTCGGCGGGCTCGCTCCGGATCGACGGTCAGGTGAAGGGTCAGATCAACGCGGAGGGCGACGTCACGCTCACGCCGCAGAGCCAGGTGGAGGCCGACATCCGGGCGAACAACGTCTCGGTGGCGGGCCGGTTCCGGGGGAGCATCGTCGTCAAGGGCCGGGCCCACCTGGCCCGCGGTGGACGGGTGGACGGCGACATCACCTCGAAGTCGCTGGTCGTGGAGGAGGGGGCCATCTTCCACGGGCAGAGCGTGATGGACCAGCAGGCGGCCCAGGCCGCGCAGGCCCGCGGGGCGGCGCAGGCCGGTCAGGCCCAGCCCCAGCGGCCGGCCGAGGCCCGTCCCGAGGGCGCGAGGGTCTCCTAGCTCCGTGCTCGACCTCCGGGCGATCCGGGAGGATCCCGGGCCGTTCCGACGCGGCCTGGCCCGGCGCGGGGCCGGCGGGCTCCTGGACCGCCTCCTGGAGCGCGACGCCGTCCACCGGGAGCTCACGGGGCGCGTGGAGGAGCTCCGGGCCCGCCGGAACCGGGCGTCGAAGGAGATCGGCCGGGCGGAGGGCGAGGACCGGGAACGGCTGATCCGGGACGTGAAGGAGATCTCCGCCCAGCTGGATCGGCTGGAGCCGGAGCTCGAGGAGGCCCGGGCCGAGGTGGAACGCCTGCTGGCCGAGCTCCCCAACGTCCCCCACGAGAGCGTCCCCGACGGGGAGACCGAGGAGGACAACGTCGAGCTCAAGCGGGTCGGCGAGCCTCCCGGGTTCGGGTTCCCGCCCCTGGATCACGTCGCGCTCGGCGAGCGGCTGGGGCTGCTCGACATGGAGCGGGGGGCGAAGGTCTCGGGCTCGCGGTTCGTGTACCTGCTCGGGCCCGCGGTGCTCGTGCAGTTCGCGCTCGTCCGCTACGCGCTCGACCGGCTGGTGGAGGAGGGGTTCACCCCGGTCGTCCCGCCGGTCCTGGTCCGGGAGACGGCGCTGTTCGGCACGGGGTTCCTCCCGGGGGGGAGGGAGCAGATCTACGAGGTGCCGGAGGACGAGCTGTTCCTGGTGGGGACCTCGGAGGTCTCCCTGGCCGCCTTCCACGCCGACGAGATCCTGGACCCCGATGCCCTGCCCCTCCGGTACGCCGGCTACTCCACGTGCTTCCGGCGGGAGGCCGGGACCTACGGGAAGGACACGCGGGGGATGTTCCGGGTCCACCAGTTCGACAAGGTGGAGATGTTCGTGTTCGCCCGCCCGGAGGACTCCTGGGAGGAGCACGAGCGGCTGGTGGCCATCGAGGAGGAGCTGGTGGGCGGCCTGGGGCTCCCCTACCGGCTGGTGAACGTCTGCGTCGGGGAGCTCGGGGCCCCGGCGGCGAAGAAGGTGGACCTCGAGGTGTGGCTGCCCGGCCAGGGGCGGTACCGCGAGCTCACGTCGTGCTCCAACACCACCGACTTCCAGGCCCGCCGCCTCGGGATCCGGATGCGGGCCGAGGGGGGGAACGTCCCGGTCCACACGTTGAACGGCACGGCCGTGGCCATCGGCCGGACCCTGATCGCCCTCCTGGAGAACCACCAGCGGGCCGACGGCTCGGTCCCGATGCCGCCCGCCCTCCACCCCTACCTCCCGGAGCAGGCCCGGACCCTCGTCCCGGCCGGGGCCTGATCCGGCTCAGGCCTGGCGGGCCTCCCAGGAGAGGTCGACCCGAGCGGTGCGCCCCGCGGCGTCCGGGTCGGCGCCCAACCGCAGGGAGAACCGGAACGCGTGGGTCTCGGTCCCCCGCCAGGGCCGGGGATCGGCCAGGCCCGAGGAGGGGAACCCCGCCAGGCGGCCGCGGTAGAGGACCTCACCGTCCCGGCGGACCGTGAGGAGGAGGAAGCGGGCCAGGCCGGTCCCCGCCACGTCCGCGTGCAGCACGACCCGGACGGGCACCTCGGACCGCACCCGGATCAGGCGGACGGCCCGGACCTCGCTCCCCGGGGCCAGCGCCGGGACGGAGAACAGCGGCCCGTCGCCCGGGACGGCCTCGATGGCGGGGGCGGCGGCGTGCACGAACCCGGGCCGGGGCCGGCCGAGGTCCTCGAGGGCGGCCCTGGCCTGGACCACCGCCAGCGGGGCGAGGACCGCGGCCACCAGGCCCGAGAGCGCCAGGCGCCGGAGGAGGCCTCCGGGGACGGCGAGGGCGACGGCCCGTTCCATGCCCAGAGCATCGGGACCCGGCCGGGATCGGCCCATCGGGCGATCTACCGATTCTCGGGTACGGGGAGGACCATCGTGCCGGGTAGCCGGAAGGCCCTCGGGGCAGGTACCGCGGGGGAGGGCGGTCGGCGTTCCGGCTGGTCAGAGGGGTCTCGGTCGGCGTTCCGGCTGGTCAGAGGGGATCGCCGCTGGGTTCGGCCGGCCCCCGGATCGGGGAGGTGGCCCGGGCCAGGTCCTCGTGCGCCTCCCGCAGGGCCGTGACGTCGAAGGCCACGCCGTGCCAGTAGCGGGGCCTCCCCTCGTCGTCCCGCGCGCACTCCGCCTGGCTCTGCAGCCAGACCACGCGACCGTCCCTGGCCAGGACGCGGTACGTGAGGGCGAACGGGTCGCCGGTCTCGTTCGTCCGCCGGTTCTCCGCGAGCACCCGCTCCCGGTCCTCCGGGTGCAGGATC
>DATLZP010000009.1:0-2395 GCA_035573935.1 Actinomycetota bacterium | reverse complement strand
GAGGCCCGCCAGGCGCTGGGGCTGGCCGGCGGCCGGCGGACCGTGCTGGTGACGGGGGGGAGCCAGGGGGCCCTCCGGATCGACCGGGCGGCGGCCGGCGCCGTGCGCATCCTCCGCCACCGTGCGGACCTCCAGCTCCTCGTGCTCACCGGCCCGGCCCACGCCGGCCAGCTGGACCGGGCCGGGGAGGAGGCCGGGGCCCTCGCCGTGCGGGCGGTCCCGTTCCTCGAGCGGATGGAGCTCGCCTACGCGGCGGCCGACCTCGTGGTGTCGCGGGCCGGGGCCTCGACCGTGGCGGAGGTGGCCGTCTGCGGGCTCCCCGCCATCCTGGTCCCCTACCCGCACGCCACGGCCAACCACCAGGAGGCGAACGCCCGGGCCCTGGCCCGGGCGGGCGGGGCGGTGGTGCTCCCCGACGCGGAGCTCGGGCCCGAGGCCCTGGCGGCGCGCGTCGTCGAGCTGGTGGACGCGCCCCACCGGATGGAGACCATGGGAGCACGGGCCGCGGCCTGGGGGCGTCCGGACGCCGGGCACGCGCTCGCGGCGTTGGTGGTCGAGGGGGCGTCCCGATGAGCGGGGCCCGGGCGGCCGTGGGCGGCGGGCCGGCCCCCCGGGCCGAGCGGGCCTACGCGCCCCCGGCGGGGAGCATCCCGACGCTCGGCGTCCCCGACCTGTCGGGGGTCCGTCGGGCGCACCTGATCGGGGTGGGCGGGGCCGGGATGCGGGGCATCGCCCGGCTGCTGCTGGCCCGCGGCGTGGCCGTGACGGGATCGGACCTCAAGGCCTCGCCGGCGCTGGACGAGCTCCGGGCGGCGGGGGCCGACGTCCGGGTCGGGCACCGGGCGGACCAGGTGGGGGACCCGGACGTGGTCGTGATCTCCACGGCCATCCCGGCCCGCAACCCGGAGCTCGTCCGGGCCCGGGAGCGCGGCCTGCCGATCCTGGCCCGGGCCCAGGTGCTCGCGGCGCTGGCCGAGGGGCGCCGCCTGCTCGCCGTGGCCGGGACCCACGGGAAGACCACGACGACCTCGATGCTGGCCTGGATCGTGGAGCGGGCCGGCATGGACCCCACGTACGTGATCGGCGGCGATCTGAACGAGATCGGCTCCGGCGCCCGGCACGGGGAGGGCGACGTGTTCGTGGCGGAGGCCGACGAGAGCGACGGGTCCTTCCTCCTGCTGCGGCCGTCGGTGGCCGTGGTGACGAACGTGGAGGAGGACCACCTCGACTTCTACCGGGGGGGGAGGGCGGAGATCGAGGCCGCGTTCGCCCGGTTCTGCGAGCGGAGCGCACGGGTGATCGCCTGCGCCGACGACCCGGGGGCCCGGGCGGCGGTGGCCCGGGCCGGGACCGACGCCGTGACCTACGGGACCGGGCCGGGGAGCGTGGCCCGGGTGGAGGTGGGGGAGGAGGACCCGGCGACCGGGCGGCTCCTGCTGCCGGACGGCCGGGTGGACCTCCGGCTGCCGGTGCCCGGCCGGCACAACCTGCTGAACGCCGCGGCGGCGGTGCTCGCGGCCGGCCTGGTGGGCGTCCGGGCCGAGGAGGCGGCCGGCCGGCTGGCCTCGTTCCCGGGCGTCCGGCGGCGGTTCGAGTTCCGGGGGGAGGCCCGGGGGGCCCGGTTCCACGACGACTACGCGCACCACCCCACCGAGATCACGGCCACGATCGCGGCGGCCCGGGCCCGCCGGCCGGCCCGCGTGGTCGCGGTGTTCCAGCCCCACCGCTACACGCGGACCGAGGCGCTGTGGGAACCGCTGGGCCGGGCCCTGGCCGGCGCGGACCTCATCCTGGTGACCGACGTGTACGCCGCGGGCGAGGAGCCCATCCCCGGCGTCTCGGGCGAGCTCGTGGCGCACGCCGCCGCGGCGGCGGGGGGCGCCGTGCGCTACCTCCCGCACCGCGCGGAGCTCGTGGAGCAGCTGGCCCGGGAGATCCGAGCCGGAGACCTCGTGCTCACGCTGGGGGCGGGCGACGTGACGCTCGTCGCCGAGGAGGTCCTGGAGCGGCTGGGGGAGCCGCGATGAGCCAGGCCGTGGCCCGGGCGGAGGCCATCCTCCGGGCGGCCTGCGGGCAGCGGGTCCGGGCCCGCTACCCCCTCGCTCCCCTCACGACCTACCGGATCGGGGGGCCGGCCGCCCTCTACCTCGAGCCGGACTCCGGCCGCGACCTGGAGGCCGCCTCCCTGGCGGTCCGGGAGACCGGCCTGCCGTTCGTGGTCCTGGGGAAGGGCTCCAACGTGCTCGTGTCGGACGAGGGGTTCCCCGGGCTCGTCCTCCGGCTGGGGAGGGGGTTCCGGTGGGCGGCCCGGGAGGGGGAGCGCCTCCGGGCCGGCGGGGCGATGCCGCTGCCCGCCCTGGCCGGCGTGGCGTACCAGCACGGCCTGGCCGGCCTG
>DATLZP010000008.1:0-2382 GCA_035573935.1 Actinomycetota bacterium | reverse complement strand
GAGGCGGGGTTCGCCGTCCAGGTTGAGCGGCGCACGGTGGAGGACCCGGCCGACGTCGGCCGGGTCCTCCACCGTGCGCCGCTCAACCTGGACGGCGAACCCCGCCTCCTCCAGGGTCTCCACCGCCCTCACCTCCCCCAGCCCGACCACGTCGGGGACCGCCACCCGGGCCGGCTCGCCGGTGGAGACCCGCAGCCGGACCGCCCCGCCCAGGACGGCCCTCGTCCCGGGGGCGGGGTCCTGCGACAGGACCGTCCCCTCCGGCCGGGCGGAGCGCACCCGCTCCACGATCGGCGTCAGGCCCGCGGCCTCGATCGCCGCCCGGGCCCGGGCCACGGGCTGGCCCACGACGTCCGGCACCTCCGTCCGCTCCGGCGGGGGCGGCGCCGGGAAGCCGAGGATCGGCATCCCCGCCACGGCCCGGGACATGAACGCCCCCCAGATCGGCGCGGCCACGGTGCCCCCGAAGACCGGCCCGCCGAAGTACGCGTCCATCGGCCGCTGCCCCTCGGGGAACCCCACCCAGACGGCGGCCGCCACCTGCCGGGTGTAGCCCACGAACCACGCGTTCGTGTAGTCCTGGGTGGTGCCGGTCTTCCCCGCCACCGGCCGGGAGCCCAGGGCGGCCGCGGTGCCGGTCCCCCCGGCCACCACCCCCCCGAGCATCGCCGTCACCAGGCGGGCGATCCCCGCGTCCAGGACGCGGTGGCACCGGGGCCGGTGGCGGTACAGGACGTCGCCGTCCGCGTCCCGGATCTCGGCCACGGCGAACGGCGTGCATCGCACGCCGTCGTTGGCCAGGGTGGCGTAGGCGGAGGCCATCTCGAGCGGCGAGGCCTCCTCGGCCCCCAGCGTGATGGAGGGCACCGCGTCGAGGGGGGTCGTGATGCCGAGGTCGTGGGCGGCCTCCACGACCGCGGACGGTCCGACGTCCAGGACGAGCTGGGCGAAGACGACGTTCACCGAGTGCTGGGTGGCCGACCACAGGTCCAGGTATCCGCGGTCCCCGGCCCCCTCCGCGTTCACCACGCAGTGGCAGTCGTTGTTCCACCGGGGATCGCGGTAGGGGGACCTCGAGGCGTACACCTTCCCCGGCGGGATGCCCGCCCGGAACGCGGCGACCAGGGTGAAGGGCTTGAACGCCGATCCCGGTTGGCGGTCCGCCGTCACGAGATCGAGGGGGTCCGCCGCGCGCTCGTAGCCGCGACCGGAGAACATCGTCCGGATCGCGCCGGTCCGGGCGTCCACCGCGACCACCGCCGCGTCCGGGCCCCGGGGGTCGGGGAGCTCGGCCATCACGGCCCGATCGGCGAACGCCTCCCAGGTGGGATGGAAGGTGGTCCGGATCCGCAGCCCCCCCTGGAAGAGGGCCCGGGCCCGCTGCTTCCGGGTCGCGCCGAGCGCGTCGAACTCCCCCCCCGGCGAGGCGAGGATCAGGCGCCGCACGTACTCGACGGCGAACGGCCACCGGCCCGGCTGGGAGCTCCGGGCGTCGGCCACCACCCCGAGGGGCCGGTCCGCGGCTCGCGCCGCCCGGGGAGCGGGGATCCAACCCAACGCGGCCATCCGGGCCAGCACCTCGTTCCGCCGACGGAGGGCAGCCCGAGGTCGCTGGAGCGGGTCGTAGGTCTCGGGGGAGGCGATCATCCCGGCCAGGAGGGCCGCCTGGGCCAGCCGGAGGTCGGCCGCGTCGACCCCGAAGTAGAACTCGGCCGCCGTCCCGATCCCGTAGACCCCGTTCCCCAGGTAGACCCGGTTCAGGTACATCTCCAGGATCCGGTCCTTCGGATAGCGCTGCTCCAGGCGGATGGCGAGCGCGGCCTCCCGGAGCTTGCGGTCCAGGGTGAGGGACGGTTCCTCGATGAACACGTTCTTCACGAGCTGCTGGGTGATCGTGGAGCCCCCCTGCACCACCTCGCCGGCCACGAGGTTCGTCACCAGGGCCCGCAGCACCGAGGTGGCGTCCAGGCCGCCGTGCTCGTAGAAGTCGTCGTCCTCGATCGCCAGGACCGCCTCCCGGGCGATGGGGGCCACGTCGGCCAGCGGCACCTCGGTCCGGTTCTCCTCGTAGAGGACGGCGAGCGGGGTCTTCCCGTCCGCCGCGTACAGCACCGAACGCTGGGCGAACGGGCGGATGCGACGGAGGTCCCGTCCCAGGACGGCGAGCTTCCGGTCGACGGCCCGCACGCCGACGGCGAGCGTCCCCACGACCGGGAGGAGCGAGGCGGCGACGAGGAGGGCGGCCGTCACGATCACGGCGGCGAAGACCGCGGGGAACAGGGGGCCGGGAGGAGGGCGGTGGCGGAGGGGCGGCCCCCCCACCGCGGCCCGGCCCCGGGGCGTCGGTGGGACGGTCATCGGGTGGGGCCCAGGATACCGGCG
>DATLZP010000007.1:0-5898 GCA_035573935.1 Actinomycetota bacterium | reverse complement strand
CACGCCGAGCAGCGCGAGCGCGGCGATCCGAGGCCCCGACCGGCGGACGAGCGGTGCGTCCTTCCCCACGGGTCCCGTATCGGCCGCCCCGGACGTGGGCTGGATGGGACGGTCGTCCGCCCCCCGATCGACCGACGGAGGCCCCGCGCCTCGGTGCCCGGGCGGCCCGCCCCGGCCCCCGAGCGGAACGCGCCGTCAGCTCGCGACCCGGCCGGGGAAGGCGGAGCGCGCGGCCTCCACCAGCCGGTCGAGGGGCGGCCACCAGGGGCCGGCCGGGAGCCCTCGGAGGGCCCGGACCACGCGGGCCGCCACGACCCGGGCCTCGGCCCCCGGCACGGCCAGGACCCGCGACGGACGCTCCGCCCGGAGGACCCCGAGGTGGAAGTCCTCGGGATGGGGGACCGCCTCCGGCCCCGGCTCCCCCGCCACGACCAGGTAGTAATCGGGGAGCTCGAAGCGATGGGCCCGCCAGGCCAGGAGGGCCTCCCCCACCGCCTCCTCGAACCCGGCCGTCCCCTCCCCCGCCGCGCCCGGCGTCCACATCGCCCGCCAGGCCGCGGCCGCGCCGGCCAGCGGGTCGGCGGCCACGACCACGTACGGCGACGCCCGCCCGGCGGCTTCCCCGAGGGCGGCGATCGCCGGCTCCAGCTCGGGCCCTTGGCTCCGCACCACCGACACGTTGGTGGAGCGGTCGACCTCCGCCAGGAGGGCCTCGCCGACCTCCCCGACGATGGAGACAACGGTGGCGCTCCCCCGCCGCACGTCCGAAGCGTAGCGCCGCTCAGGCCGGACGGATCGTCCCCAGGTAGGCCTCGATGACGGCGGGTGCCCGGGCCACGTCGCCCGGCGCACCCTCGGCGATCGTCCGCCCCTCGTTCAGGACCTGGACCCGATCGCAGAGCCGGAGGATCAGCCGGAAGTCGTGGTCGATCACGACCACGGCGCAGCCGAGCTCCTCACGCAGTCGAGCGATCGTCACGAGGAGCTCCTCCGACTCCGCCTCGTTCATCCCGGCCGCCGGCTCGTCGAGCAGGAGGACCGCGGGACGACGGATCACGGCCCGGGCGATCTCCAGCCGTCGCTGGAGCCCGTAGGGAAGCGCCGCGGCGGGGGTCCCTTCGCGGTCCGCGAGGCCCAGGTCGAGGAGGACCTCGTCCACCCCCGCGTCCCCCACGCCCCTCGGGGCCGCCGCCTGGACGTTCTCCCGGACCGTGAGCCCGGCGAACAGACGGATGTTCTGGAAGGTCCGGGCCAGGCCGAGGCGAGCCACGCGGTGCGCCGGCCAACCCGTCACGTCACGCCCGCCGAGCTCCACGCGGCCGCCCGTGGGACGGTGGATCCCGGACACCACGTTGAGCAGCGTCGTCTTCCCCGAGCCGTTGGGGCCGATCAGGCCGAGGATCTCGCCTTCCCGGAGCTCGAGCGTCACGCCGGCCAGCGCCCGCAGTCCCGCGAAATCCATCGTCGCATCCACCGCTCGAAGGACGGCTCGGTCCCCGACCGGACGGGCAACGGTCGGACGCCGCGGCGCCGGAGCGGCCCCCGGGATCACGGCGCCTTCGCGGTCCGGCCCATCCTCGCGTGTCCCTCCGGGCGAACCGCGACGACGCCGGACGAGCTCCTCGATCTCGGCCCGACCCACCAGGCCGGCCGGGCGGAAGACCAGGACGAGGATGATGAGCACAGCGACCGAGAGCTGCACGATGCCGGGGAGCTCGGGGATCCGCACGCCGGCCACCACCACACCGAGCTCCACGGTGCGCAGCAGCTCCTGCGCCACCGCGACGAGGCCCGCACCGGCCACCGCCCCCGTCACCGACTCGCGACCTCCGATCACGAGCATCGCGAGCGTGGTGAACGTGAGCGTGAAGAAGAACTGGTCCGGGTCGAACGCCAGGATGTGCTGCGCGAAGAGCGCCCCACCGGCGCCCATGATGGCTGCGGAGAGGAGCAGCCCGCCGAACCGCGCGGCGGCGACGTGCACGCCGACCGAGCGCGCGGGCAGCGGGTCCTCCCGCGTGGCCTGGAGCCGGAGGCCCGGACCCGAGGCTCGGTAGAGGCGGGCGATGAGAGTCCCCGCCAGGACCCCGACCAGGGCTACCCACATCGTCGTGTTCCCCGGCACGCCGTAGATCCCGTACCCGCCGCGGGTGACGGAATCCCAGTTGGCCAGGACCGCGTGGACCAACACGAGCAGCGCCAGCGTGGCCATCGCCATGGCCAGCTCCCGCATCCGAGCGATGGCCCCACCGACCGCGGCTGCGACGATCAGGGCCGTCACCGTTGCCGCGGCGACCGATGGCAGCAACCCCAGCTCGGCACGGAGCAGCCATCCGGGCAGCTCCGGGAGGGCTTGCTCCTTCAGCGCAGCGGGGATCGTGAGGAGGGCGGCGGCGTACGCCCCGATGCCCACGAAGGCGGCGTGGCCGAACGAGACGATCCCGGAGTTCCCGACGAAGGCCTGCAGGCCCACGACCAGGAGCGCGATCAGGAAGAAGTCCGTGACGGTCCGCCGCAGCGGCGCGGTCCCGAACGCCGCCGTCAGCCCCGCCACGGCGACGAGAGCCGCCGCCAGGATGGCCCACCCACCGAGCGCCTCCCGGACCCGGCGGTTCACGTGAGCTCGGTTCCTCCGAGGATCCCCTGCGGCCGGAAGTACAGCACGCACACGACGATCGAGAGCGCGATCGCGTCGAGGAACGGCCGCCAGGCAGCGGGGAGCACGACCTCGAGCACGATCTCCAAAGCCCCCAGGAAGAACCCTCCGAGCACGGCGCCGGACAGGTTCCCCAGCCCACCGAGGACCGTCGCTACGAACGCCTTCAGGACGGGACCGAACCCCATCGTGGGCGAGACCGACGTCCGCCGGGACACCCACAGGACCCCGGCGATGCCGGCCAGCGCGCCGGAGATCGCGAAGGCCAGTGAGATCACGCGGTCCGCCCGGACCCCGACCAGGCGCGAGACGGCGAAGTCCTGGGACGCCGCTCGCATCGCGAGCCCGGCCCTGGAGCGCTTAAGGAACACCGAGAGCCCGACCAGGCAGGCCCCCCCGATCGCCGCCGTGAGGAGCGGGAGGACCCCGATCCGCACCCCGCCGAGGCGCACCGCGTCGTTGAAGAACTCCGGCACGGGGACGCCCTGCGGACGGGGCGAGATGAGCTGTCGGATCAGGTTCTGGATGATCACGGCCAGCGCGAACGACGAGAAGAGCCGCACGACCGGCGAGGCTCGGCGGAGCGGCCGGAAGGCGACGAACTCCATCGCCATCGAGATCGCGATGGCCACCGGCACGGCGCCCACGACCATCGCCCAGAACGGCAGGTCCCGGCGGGCCAGGAGCAGCATCGCGTACCCGGACACCGTGACCAGCTCCCCGTAGGCGAAGTTGAGGAGCCCCAGCACGCTGAACACGACAGCCAGGCCCAGGGCGAACAGCGCGTAGATCGCCCCGAGGGAGAGCGCGTTCACCAGCTGCTGGACGAGCTCCTCCGGACTCACGCCCGGCCCCCGATCCCCAGGTACGCCCGTTCGAGGCGGCCTTCGGCCCGGCGAAGCTCCTCCCCGGAGCCGGAGAGGACCACCCGCCCCACCGCGAGCACCGAGGCCCGGTCGGCGACCTCCAGGGCCCGGTGGACGTTCTGCTCCACGAGCAGGACCGTGACGCCGTCCTGCCGCATCCGCGCGATCAGCTCGAACACCCGATGCACGACGATCGGGGCCAGGCCGAGGGACGGCTCGTCCAGGAGGACCAGAGAGGGGCGCGCCATCAACGCCCGGCCGATCGCGAGCATCTGCTGCTCGCCGCCGGACAGCGTCCCAGCGAGCTGCCCCGCCCGCTCCCGGAGGACCGGGAACATCGAGAGCACTCGCTCCAGGTCCTCGCCGATCCCGGCGTCCCGGCGGGAGATCGCCCCGACCTCCAGGTTCTCCCGGACCGTCAGCCGGGGGAAAACCATCCGGCCCTCCGGCACGAGCGCCACACCCCGCCGCACCACCTCCTCCGGAGGGAGCCCGTCGATCCGTCGCCCGGCGTGGAGGATCCGACCCTCGGCGGGCGCCACCGCTCCGGCGATCGCCTTGAGCAGCGTGGACTTCCCCGCCCCGTTCGGCCCCAGGACGGCCACGATCTCCCCGGGGAACACCTCGAGCGAGACGCCGTGGAGGGCCCGGACGGGGCCGTAGGCGACGACCAGCTCCTCTACCGCGAGCAGCGGCGCCCCCTCGGACCGGGGGACCTCGGCCACGCCCTCTACGGCTCCGGGACCGTCGAGGGGTAGAAGGCGTCCACGTAGGTCATCTCGTCGCCGTCCAGCCGGACCAGGGTGACCTCCTTCTCGGCCCGGCGGGTCTCCGGGTTCATCCGGATCGTGCCCGTGACGCCCTCCCAGACCACCGTGGAAAGGCCGTCTGCGATCGCCGCCGGCTCCGCGCTCCCTGCCGCCTCGATGGCCGCCTTGAGCGCGTAGACCTCGTCGTAGCCCACGCCCACCACGACCGAGACCGGAGGGTCCCCCGTCTCTTCCTCGAACCGGGCATCGAACTCCTCGAGGGGAGATCCCTCCGCGGGGAAGGCGTGGGTGGTGAAGACGAAGCCGTCCAGCGCGGCCGCGCCCGTCTCGAGGAGCGCGGCGTCGTGGTTCCCGTCGGTGGAGATGACCGGAACGTCCACGCCCGCCTGCTCCAGCTGACGGAGGAAGACCGGGGTGTCGGGGATGAACATCGGCGTGAAGATCACGTCCGGGGCCGGATCGAGGTTGGCGATCTTCGTCACCTGGGCGGAGTAGTCGCCGGCGCCGATCTGGTAGGAGTCCTCGCCTACGATCTCACCGCCGCCGGCCTCGAAGACCTCCCGGAAGTAGCCGGGGAGGTTCGCGGTGTAGGGGATCTCCTCGGAGCCCAGGAGGTACGCGCGGCGGTATCCTTGTTCCAGCGCGTACTCGGCCGCCACGGCCCCCTGCACGTTGTCGCTCATGACCAGCTGGTAGGCGCAGGGGATGTCCTCGGTCAGGGTGGGCGCCGTGCTGTCGCCCGTGGAGTACGGGAGGCCCGCCTCGCACACCAGCTGCGCCTGAGCGAGGAACGAGTCGGCGGTCGTCCCGATCATGTAGACGACGCCCTGATCCAGGACCTCCTGGGTGGCCCGGGTCCCCTGGCTGACGTCGTTCCGGTTGTCGCGCCAGATCAGCTCGAGCGGGCGCCCCAGGACGCCGCCGTCCGCGTTGATCTCATCGATCGCGAACAGGGCCCCGTCCAGGAGCGGCTGGTCGTAGTAGGCGAAGATCTCCGAGAAGTCGCCCACGTATCCGATCCTGATCGGTTCGCCTCCCTCGTCGCCCGCCTGCTCCTGGCCCCGCTGGCACGCGGTGGCCAGCAGGACGAGGATGGCGCACGCCGCCGCCAACCGTCTCCCTGGAACCATCGCTCGACCCCCTTCCCTCCGTGGCGGTAAGTCAAGCACGGTGGCTGGGGAGTCGGGGGTGCCGCTCCCGGCAACGCTCAGGGCAGCCCGTGGAGGCGGCGGGTGTTCTCCCCCAGCACCCCGCGACCCATCCGCTCCGCCTCCTCCCGCGTCAGGTGGCCGCGCTCCACGAAGCCGGACAGGACCCGCTCCAGGGCCCCGCGGGTGCATCGGGCGGCCAGCCAGAACATCTCCGGCTCCCCGGCCTCGTCGGAGCCGTGGAGCACCTTGGCCCCGGGGACCGTGCCGAGGATCGTCCGGAGCGCCCCCTCCACCATCGACCAGCCCCACGGCACGAGCTCCGAGAGCTCGAGGTGCACGTGGGGGAGGACGGAGGCGATGTAGGCGGCCTCCGGCATCCACGGGTAGCCGGTGTGGATCAGCACGATCGGCTGGTGCTGGTGCTGCACGAGGAGCGGCCAGAGGTCCGTGGGGCG
>DATLZP010000006.1:0-9362 GCA_035573935.1 Actinomycetota bacterium | reverse complement strand
GCGGACCACGATCTGGCCCGCCGGGCGGCCCTCCCAGGTGATGGGGATCCCGGCCACCTCGACGTCGATCACCCGTCCGTCGAGGCGGACGAAGCGCTCCTCGAGCAGGGGCGCCACCTCGCCGTGCTCCACCTCCCGCCGGATCCGGGAGAGGACCGTCTCGTGGAAGTCCGGGTGGACGATCCGGGTCACGGGCTGGCCGAGCAGCACGTCGGGCCGGTCCGCCCCCAGGAGCTCGGCGGCCGCCGGGTTGGCGAAGACGAAGCGCCCGTCGCCGTGGACGAGGATCGCGTCGGGGGAGTGCTCCACGAGCGAGCGGTACCGCCGCTCCTCCTCCCGGAGGGCCCGCTCGGCCCGGATCCGCAGGCGGATCTCCCGCCCCAGGTCCCTCCAGCGGAGGGCGGCGAAGAGGGCGAACCCGCAGGACAGGATGACCAGGACGACGATCAGCTCGTCGAGCTCCCGGTGCTCGTTCCGCAGGAGGAGGGCGTGGAGGCCCTCGGCGGCGTCGACGGCGGACGCCGCGACGTAGGCGGCCATGCCGGCCGCCGCGACCAGCACGAGGTCCCCGAGCGCGTGTGCGCGGCGCCGGGACGAGGGGTCGCGGATCCCCACGGTTCCGGTAGGGGTATCGTCGGCCGCCGGAGCGGCCTGTAGCTAGAAGCGGGCCAGCTCCCGCATCCGTTCGTAGATGCGCTCGGCGTCCGGGAGGAACGCGTGCTCCAGGGGCGCGGCGAACCCCATGGCCGGCACGTCCGGGCCGCCCACCCGCAGGATCGGACCGTCCAGGTCGAACATCGCCTCCTCGGCGATCGTGGCCACGATCTCCGCCCCCGCCCCGTACGTCCGGTTGTCCTCGTAGACGACCATCGCCTTGCCGGTCTTCCGCACCGACCCGAGGATCGTCTCCCGATCGAGCGGCGCGATCGTGCGGACGTCGACCACCTCCGCCGAGCTCCCCTCCTCCCGCTCCAGCCGCTCCGCGGCCTCCAGGCAGTGGTGGAGCATCAGCCCGTAGGCCACGACCGTGAGGTCCGACCCCTCCCGCTTCACGTCGGCCCGCCCGATCGGGACCTCCCGGGGCTCGTCGGGCACGTCCTCGGTGATCAGGCGGTAGGTCTTCTTGTGCTCCAGGAACAGCACGGGGTCGGGGTCGTGGATGGCCGCCCGCAGGAGGCCGGCGGCGTCCCCCGGCGTGGCGGGGGCGACGACCTTGAGCCCCGGCACGTGGCCGTAGTAGGCCTCGATCGACTGGGAGTGGTACAGGGCCCCGTGGACGCCCCCGCCGTACGGCGCGCGGATCACGAGCGGCACGCCGAAGTCGCCGTTCGAGCGGTACCGGATCCGCGCCGCCTCCGACACGATCTGGTCGAACGCCGGGTGGATGAAGTCCGCGAACTGGATCTCGGCCACGGGGAGGAGCCCGTGCATCGCCATCCCGATCGCCACCCCCACGATCCCCGACTCCGCCAGCGGTGTGTCGATCACCCGACGGTCGCCGAACTCCTCGAGGAACCCCTGGGTCACCCGGAAGACCCCGCCCCGGGCCCCCACGTCCTCGCCCAGCACCACGACCCGCTCGTCCCCCCGCATCTCCTCGAGGAGCGTGTCGCGGATCGCCGTGACGACGTTCTTCTCCGTCACCGTCCGTCCTCGGCGAACACGTGGCGGCCGAGCGTGGCCGGATCCGGGTCGGGGGCCTGCCAGGCCCGGTCGATCGCCTCCTCCACCTCCCCCCGGACCTCCTCCCGGAGCTCCTCGGCCGCCCGATCCTCCAGGACGCCGTGCTCCTTCAGGTAGGCGGCGAACCGGAGGAGCGGGTCGCGGTGCTTGGCCTCCTCCACCTCCTCCCGGCTCCGGTACGTGCGGTCGTCGTCGTCGGAGGTGTGGGAGTGGAAGCGGTAGGTCTTGCACTCGATCAACGTGGGTCCCTGGCCGGCCCGGGCCCGCTCCACGGCCTCCCGGGCCGCCCGGTAGCAGGCCAGGACGTCGTTGCCGTCCACCACGACCCCGGGGAAGCCGTAGCCCTCGGCCCGGACCGCCACGTCCTCCACGGCCATCTGCTTGGACTGGTGCACCGAGATCGCGTACCGGTTGTTCTCGCAGATGAACACCACCGGGAGGCGGTGGATCCCGGCGAAGTTCAGGCCCTCGTGCCAGTCGCCCTCCGAGGTCGCACCGTCCCCGAACCAGCACCCCACCACGGCGTCCTCGCCGCGGTACATCGCGGCGTAGGCGATCCCGGCCGCGTGGGGGACCTGGGTGGCGATGGGGGATGAGCCCGTGATGATGCCGAGGCGCCGGCTGCCCCAGTGGGCCGGCATCTGCCGGCCCCCGGAGCAGGGGTCGTCCGCCTTGGCGAAGACCCCCAGGAAGACCTCGTAGGGGGTCATCCCGGCCACCAGCACCACGGCCAGGTCGCGGTAGTAGGGGAGCCAGATGTCCTGCCCCGACCGGAAGGCCCAGGCCGTGCCCACCTGGCACCCCTCGTGGCCCGACACCGGGATGACGAAGGGCGCCTTCCCCTGGCGGTTCAGTCGGAACGCCGCCTCGTCGCACAGCCGGGCGGTGACCATCAGCCGGTACATCCGCACGAGGTCGTCGGGGGAGAGCCCCAGCTCCTCGTGGGCGGCGGGGGTTACCCGCGTGGCCACCGGATGCCCCTCCGGAGACGGAGCGGCCGCCGGGGTGTCCCGACGGCCGGCGAGCGCGCTCGCTCGGAACCCGCTACGGGGATGGCTCGGGGCGCCATCGACAAGAAGTCTACCCCACGGGGACCGGCCGCTCACGGGGGTGGCGAGCCGGGGCAGCTGGTACGCTTGGATCGGCGAACCCACCCCGGGTGGGGTGGGTTCCGGAAGGAGGAGGCAGGGGAGGAGGCAGGGGGGAGGCGGCGATGCGGACCGAGGACAAGGCGGCCATCCTGGGCCGGCTCCGGACGGTGCGGGGGCACCTCGACGGGATCGTCCGGATGGTCGAGGAGGAGGCGTACTGCGTGGAGCTCATGAAGCAGATCTCGGCCGTCCAGGCCTCCCTCGAGCGGGCCAACCGCCTGATCCTCCGCCACCACCTGGAGACCTGCTTCTCCGACGCGGTCCGGGCCGGGCGGGGGGCGGTGGCGGTGGCGGAGCTCATCGACGCCGTGAAGTTCACCGGCGCCCTGACCGGGCCGGGGGCCGCGGTGGGGGGTCGGGCCACCGGCGAGGGGGATCGATGACGGCGGCCGAGGGGGCGGTCCTGGCGGGGGGCTCGCTGCTCGGGGCGGGGCTCCTCTGGTTCTTCTTCGGGCCCCGGCCGTCGGGCCGGGCCGAGCTCCGCGGCGGGGCCCAGGAGGTCGTGGTGACCGTGAAGGGCGGGTACGCGCCGGCCCTCCTCCGGGTTCGCCAGGGCATCCCCCTCCGGGTCACGTTCGACCGGCAGGAGGCCGGGGAGTGCACCTCCGAGGTGGTCTTCCCGGACTTCCGCCTCCGCCGGATGCTCCCGGCGTTCGCCCGGACCACGGTCGAGCTGCTGCCCGACCGACCCGGCGAGTTCCGGTTCGCCTGCGGCATGAACATGGTCCACGGGCTGCTGGTCGTGGAACCGGCCGACGGCGACGGCGAGGGCGCGGCGGCGAGCCCGGGGGACCGGGGGGCGATCGGCGAGCACGGGCACGCGACCCCGGGGGCCGTCGGGCTGGCGCCCGACGGCGACGAGCGCGTCACCCTGAAGCTGCGCGGAGCCGCGTCGGCCTGCCCGACGTGCCTGCGGACGATCGCGTCCGCCCTGGAGCCGATCGACGGGGTGCGTCGGGTGGAGACCGACCCGGTCGAGGGAGAGGCGCGGGTCGAGTACGACGCCCGCGCGGTGACGGCGCGCGACCTGGAGCGGGCGGTGGCCTCGGTCGGCTACCGGGTGGAGGCGGCCACGGGAGGGGAGGACGAGGAGGCCGCGGAGCGCCGGCGGGAGATCCGCGACCTC
This sequence comes from Actinomycetota bacterium, assembly GCA_035573935.1. Classification (GTDB taxonomy): domain Bacteria; phylum Actinomycetota; class UBA4738; order UBA4738; family HRBIN12; genus DATLZM01. The sequence continues at coordinate 5,402 of DATLZP010000006.1, read as the reverse complement.
GCGCGGCGGGTGGCGGTGGGCGCCATCCTCACGGCGCCGGTGCTCCTCGCCACGATGGGGGCCGACCTGCTGGGGCTCCCCGTCCCCGATCTGCTCATGCGGCGCTGGGTCCAGCTCGTGCTGATCACGCCCGTGTTCCTGTACACGGGCCGGCCGATCCACGCGGTCGGCTGGCGCACCCTGCTCCACCGGACGGCGGAGATGAACACCCTGATCGCGGTGGGCACGACCGCCGCGTACGCCTACAGCGTGCTCGTCACGGTCCTGCCCGGCGCCTTCCCCCCCGCCGAGCGGGAGGTCTACTTCGAGGCGGTCGGGGTGATCCTCACCCTGATCCTCCTCGGGCGGCTCCTCGAGGCGAGGGCGAAGGCGGGCACGGGCGAGGCCATCCGCCGGCTGCTCGGGCTGCGTCCCCGCACGGCGCGCGTCGTCCGGGACGGCGCCGAGCGGGAGGTCCCGGTCGAGGACGTGCGGGTGGGGGACGAGGTCGTGGTCCGGCCCGGCGAGCGGCTCCCCGTGGACGGCGAGATCGTGGAGGGCCGCTCCACGCTCGACGAGTCGATGGTGACGGGCGAGTCGATCCCGGTGGATCGGGGCCCGGGCGACGCGGTCGTGGGGGGCACGGTGAACCAGACCGGCTCCTTCCGGTACCGGGCCACGGCGGTGGGGGAGGAGACCCTCCTGGCCCAGATCGTCCGCATGGTGCGGGAGGCCCAGGCCTCCAAGGCCCCGATCGAGCGCCTGGCCGACCGGGTGGCCGGGGTCTTCGTCCCCTCCGTGCTGCTGATCGCGATCGGCACGTTCGTCGTGTGGTTCGTGGCCGCCCCGCCGCCCGGCCTCACGCTGGCCCTGGTCCGGGCGGTCTCGGTGCTGATCATCGCCTGTCCGTGCGCGCTGGGGCTGGCCACGCCCCTCTCGATCATGGTGGGCACCGGCCGGGGGGCCGAGCACGGCGTGCTGATCCGCTCGGCCGAGGCCCTGGAGGCCGCCCGCGGCGTCCGCACCGTGGTCCTGGACAAGACGGGCACCGTCACCACCGGCCGCCCGGTCCTGACGGACGTCGTGGCGGCGGGGGGGCTCTCCCAGCCCGACCTGCTCCGGCTGGTGGCCTCGGCGGAGCGGGTCTCCGAGCACCCGCTGGCGGCGGCCGTCGTGGAGGGGGCCCGGGCCCGGGGAGCCCGGCTGGCCGAGCCGGGGGAGTTCCGTTCGACCACGGGGATGGGGGTGCGGGCGGTCGTGGAGGGCCGGTCCGTGGTGGTGGGCCGCCGTGCCCTGCTGGAGCGGGAGGGCGTGAACGTGGGCCCCCTCGATGACGCGGCGGCCCGGCTGGAGCGGGACGGCCGGACGGCGATCCTGGCCGCGGTCGACGGCCGGCCGGCCGGGGTCCTGGGCGTGGCCGACGAGCCGCGCCCGGAGGCGGCGGCGGCGGTGACCGCGCTCCGGCAGCGCGGGCTCGAGGTCGTGCTGATCACGGGGGACAACCGGCGCACCGCGGAGGCCGTGGCCCGCCGGGTGGGGATCCCCCGGGCCCTGGCCGAGGTGCTCCCGCAGGACAAGGCCCGCGAGGTCCGGCGCCTCCGGGCGGACGGTCGGGTGGTGGCCATGGTGGGGGACGGGATCAACGACGCGCCGGCCCTGGCCGAGGCCGACGTCGGGATGGCCATCGGGACCGGCACCGACGTGGCCATCGAGGCGGCCGACGTCACGCTGATCTCGGGCGACCTGCGCGGCGTGGTCACGGCCGTGGATCTCTCCCGGGCCACGATGCGGAACGTCGAGCAGAACCTGTTCTTCGCGTTCGTCTACAACGTGCTGGGGATCCCGGTGGCGGCGGGGGCGCTGGTGCCCGTGCTGGGCCTGGCCCTGGACCCGATGATCGCCGCGGCGGCGATGGCGCTCTCCTCGCTGTCCGTGGTGATGAACGCGAACCGGCTGCGGTCCTTCCGGGCCCCCGGGCTGCCGGAGGGGGACGGGGCGACCGGGGGGCCGGTGACGGTGGAGGTGCCCGAGCGGGAGGAACGAGGGGAGGAGGACGCGATGGCGACGGTGCGGGACCCCGTGTGTGGGATGGACGTGGACCCGGCCACGGCGGCGGGGAGCGAGACGTACGAGGGGACGACCTACTACTTCTGCTCCACCGGCTGCCAGGAGCGCTTCCGCCAGGACCCGGCGCGGTTCGTGGCGGCCTGAACGGTACAGTGGAGGAGACGTGAGCGAGACGCGTGAGGCGGTGGTCGTCGAGGTCACCGACGGTGACTTCGAGGAGCGGGTGGTCGAGGGCTCGAGGGAGCGGCCCGTGGTGGTGGACCTGTGGGCCGCGTGGTGCGCGCCGTGCCGGACCCTGGGGCCGATCCTGGAGAAGGTGGCGGAGGAGAAGGGGGGCGCGTTCCTCCTGGCGAAGCTCGACGTGGACGCGAACCCGATGACGGCCGCCGCGTTCGGGGTCCAGAGCATCCCGACCGTCATCGCGTTCCGGGACGGCCGCCCGGTGGACGGGTTCGTCGGCGCGTACCCGGAGCCGTTCGTCCGGGGGTTCGTGGAGCGCCTGCTGCCGTCGGAGGGGGACCTGGTGGCCCGCGAGGCGGCGGCCCAGGCCGACCCGGCGGAGGCGGAGCGGCGGTTCCGCTCGGTGCTCGAGGACGAGCCCGGGAACCGGGAGGCCCGCCTGGGGCTCGGTCGGCTCCTGCTCGAGCGGGGCGCCCGCCAGGAGGCCCGCGAGACGCTCTCGCCGCTCCTGCCGGACCCGGAGGCGGAGCGCCTGCTGGCCGCGGCGGCGGTGGCGGGCTGGGGGGAGGTGGACGACGCCGACCCCCTGGCCGGGCCGAAGCGGCTGGCCGCGGAGGGGCGGTGGCGCGAGGCCCTGGACGGGCTCCTGGGCGCCGTCGTGCACGCCCCGGACCTGCGGGAGCAGGCCAGGGCGGCGATGCTCGAGGTGTTCCGGGTCCTGGGCGAGGAGGACCCTCTCACGGCGGAGTTCCGGCGCAGGCTCGCCAGCGCCCTGTTCTGAGGTGGAGGAGCGGCTCCGGGCGTTCTGGGACCGGGACGCCGAGATCTACGATCGGGCGCCGGCCCACGGCATCTCGGACCCCGGGGAGGCGGCCGCCTGGCGGGCCGTCCTGGCCCGGCACCTCCCCCCGCCCCCGGCCCGGGTCCTGGACGTGGGCGCGGGGACGGGGTCGATCAGCCTCCTGGCGGCCGAGCTGGGGCACGAGGTGACGGGGCTCGACCTCTCGCCGGGGATGCTCGAGCGGGCCCGGGCCAAGGCGGAGGCCCGGGGCCTGAGGATCCGCTTCGTCGTGGGCCGGTCGGAGGAGCCGCCGGAGGGCCCGTTCGACGCGGTCGTGGAGCGTCACCTCCTCTGGACCCTCCCCGACCCCGGCCGGGCCCTGGCCGCCTGGCGGACCGCGACCGTGCCCGGCGGGCGGCTGCTGCTGCTCGAGGGGCTGTGGGGCCGGGGCCGGCTCCGGGAGCGGGCCGGGGACCTGGTCCGCCGGCTGCTTCGGGTGCCGCCGGATCACCACGCGCCGTACCCGCCCGACGTGCTGGCCTCGCTCCCGCTGGCTCGGCTGTCCTCCCCCCGCCCGGTCGTCCAGGCCGTGGCCGGGGCGGGGTGGCGGAGGATCCGGATCGAGCGGCTCCGGGAGGTCGAGCGGGCCCGCCGCCGCGCCGAGCGGTGGCCGCTCGGGCTGCTGGAGCACGCCGTCCGCTACGCGCTCACGGCGGAGGCGTAGAACGCCTCCTCCTCCAGCCGCGGGCCCGGCGCGAGGGTCCGGCCGAAGACCTCCTCGAACCGGCGGGCCACGAGGGGCGCAGCCTCCTCCACCGTGACCGTTCGCCCGGCGAGCTCCGAGAGCGAGGTCACGCCGTGGTCGTCCAGGCCGCAGGGGACGATCGCCCGGTACCAGGACAGGTCGGTCGTGCAGTTGAGCGCGAACCCGTGCAGCGTCACCCGGGCCCGCATGATCCGCACGCCGATGGCGCAGACCTTCCGCTGGCCGGCCCACACGCCCGCCTGGACGTCGGGGCGGCGGTCGAGCGCCACGCCGAGGTCGGCGGCGGCCCGGATCACGACCTCCTCCAGGCGCCGGACGTAGCCGAGGGCGTCGGGGCTCCCGCCCAGGTGGAGCACCGGGTAGCCGACGAGCTGCCCGGGGCCGTGGAACGTGAGCGAGCCCCCGCGATCGATGAAGTGGAGCTCCGCGCCGGCCCGCCGGATCAGCTCCTCGGACCAGAGGAGATGCTCGGGCCGCCAGCGACGCCCGGCGGTGTAGACGGGGGGGTGCTGGAGGAGGACGAGGGCGTCGGGGACCTCCTCCCGCAGCCGTCGGCGGGCCAGGTCGTGCATCGCCGCGTTGGCCGCCCCGTAGGGGACGAGGCCCGCCGGCTGCAGCAGCCAGGCCTGCATCCCTACCGTCGGAGGTCCTCGGCGAAGTCCCAGGCCTCCAGGTTCTGCTTCACCCGGGCCAGGAACTTCGTGGCCTCGGCCCCGTCGATCACCCGGTGGTCCCAGGACATCGAGAGGTAGACCATGTGCCGGATGGCGATCGCGTCGTCCACGACGACCGGGCGCTTCTCGATCGCGTCGAACGACAGGATCCCGGTCTGGGGCAGCGCGATGATCGGGACCGACATCACGGACCCGAAGGGCCCGGGGTTCGTGATCGTGAACGTGCCGCCGTGGACCTCGTCCGGCCTGAGCTGGTGGGCCCGGGCCCGGGCCGCCACGTCGTTGATGGCCCGAGCCAGCCCCACGAGGTTCATCCCGTCCGCCCCCTTCACCACCGGGACGATCAGGCCCTCGTCGTAGGACACGGCGATCCCGAGGTTCACGTAGCGCTTGAGGACGATCTCCTCGCCGCGGAGCTCCGCGTTCACCATGGGGAACGCGAGGAGGGCGTCGACCACGGCCCGGGCCACGAACGGCATGTAGGTGAGCTTGAACCCCTCCCGGGCCTCGAAGGCCTCCTTCACCTGCTCGCGGAGCCGGACGATCCGCTCCATGTTGACCTCGACCAGGGTCCAGGCCCGGGCGGTGGTCTGCAGGCTCTGGGTCATGTGCCTGGCGATCGCCCGGCGGACGACCGACAGCGGCACGACCTCCTCCCGCTCCCCCGCCGCCCCGGGCGCCGCCGCCGGTTGGGGCGCCGGAGCCGGCTGGGGCATCGCCGCCGGTTGGGGCGCGGGTGCCGGGGCCGCCCGCATCCGCTCCACGAACGTGAGCACGTCCTGCTTCGTGATCCTCCCACCGGTCCCCGTCCCCTGGACCTGCGAGAGATCGACGCCGTGCTCCGCGGCGAGCCGGCGGACGAGCGGGGAGAGGATCTGGGACCGGGGACCCCGCGCCGCCGGGGCGGGCGCCTCCCGGGCCGGCGTGGGCGCGGGGGGCGGCGGGGCCGGCGCCG
>DATLZP010000005.1:0-2636 GCA_035573935.1 Actinomycetota bacterium | reverse complement strand
GAGGCCGGCCCGTCGCTCGAGGAGCTGCTCCCCGCGCTGGTCGAGGCCGGCGCCCCCCGGTTCCTCGTGACCTCGATCGAGGCCGACGGCACGATGGAGGGACCCGACCTCGGGCTGTACGAGCGCGTGCTGGCGCTCGTCGACCGGCCGGTCGTGGCGAGCGGGGGGGTCCGGACGCTCCAGGACGTCCGGGCCCTGGCCGAGGTGGGGCTGGAGGCGGTCGTCGTGGGGCGGGCGATCTACGAGGGCACGCTGTCGCTGGAGGAGGCGGCGGGACTGTGAACGCCTCGGGGAGGGGCGCGCGGTGACGCTCGCGGTGCGGGTGATCCCCTGCCTCGACGTGGACGGGGGACGGGTCGTCAAGGGCACGCGGTTCGTGGACCTCCGCGACGCCGGCGACCCCGTGGAGCTCGCCGCCCGCTACGACGCCGAGGGGGCCGACGAGCTCGTCTTCCTGGACATCACGGCGACCGTGGAGGGCCGGGCGGCCACGCTCGACGTGATCGGCCGGACCGCGAAGCAGGTCTTCATCCCGCTCACCGTGGGGGGCGGCGTCCGGGGGGAGGACGACGTCCGGACGCTGCTCCGGGCGGGGGCGGACAAGGTCGCCGTGAACACCGCCGCCGTCCGCGACCCGGGGATGCTGGCCCGCTGCGCCGAGCGGTTCGGCACGCAGTGCATGGTGATCGCGATCGACGCCCGGCGCCGGGGCGGTTCGTGGGAGGTGGTGGTGGAGGCGGGGCGGACCCCGACCGGGCTCGACGCGGTGGCCTGGGCCGCGGAGGCCACGGGGCGCCTCGGCGCCGGGGAGGTCCTGCTCACCTCGATGGACCGGGACGGCACGAAGGACGGCTACGACGTGGAGCTGCTCCGCGCGGTGGCCGACGCGGTGCCGGTCCCGGTGGTGGCGAGCGGGGGCGCGGGACGGCCCGAGCACTTCGCCCGGGCCGTCGTGGAGGGCGGGGCCGACGCGGTCCTCGCCGCCTCCCTGTTCCACTTCCGGGAGCTCACGATCGGCCAGGTGAAGGAGCACCTCGCCGGGGCCGGGATCCCGGTGCGGCGATGAGCGGCCGGGGCGGGGCCACGGTGCCGGGTGGCGACGGCGAGCGGGCGTCCCCCGACGACGTCCGCTTCGACGACCGGGGGCTGGTCCCGGCCGTCGTCCAGGACGCGGCGACGGGCGACGTGCTCATGGTGGCCTGGATGAACCGCGAGGCGCTGGAGGCCACCCTCTCCGAGGGCCGGACCGTCTTCTGGTCCCGGTCCCGGGGGGAGCTGTGGCGGAAGGGCGAGACGTCCGGGCACGTCCAGCACGTGGAGGAGGTCCGGCTGGACTGCGACGGCGACGTGGTGCTGGTCCGGGTGCATCAGGTCGGCGCGGCCTGCCACACCGGCCAGCGGTCGTGCTTCTTCCGCCCGCTCGGCGGCTGAGGACGGGCCGCGTCGCCCGTCCCCGGCCGGCCCTCCCGTAGACTGCGGCCGTGCTCCGGCTGGTCCTCCCCAAGGGCTCCCTCGAGGAGCAGACGCTCCGCCTGTTCGAGGCGGCCGACCTCCGCGTGCGGCGGGGCTCGCCCCGCGACTACCACGGGCGGATCGAGGACGAGCGGATCGAGCGGGTCTCGCTCCTCCGGCCCCAGGAGATCCCCACCTACGTCCAGGACGGGTTCTTCGACCTCGGCATCACGGGGCGGGACTGGATCGTGGAGACCGGGGCCGACGTCGAGGTGATCGCGCCCCTGGAGTACGCGAAGAGCGGGGCCGGGAGGGTCCGGATCGTGCTCGCCGTCCCCGTGGACCACCCGGCGGCCTCGGCCCGGGACCTCCCGCCGGGCTCCCGGATCTCCACCGAGTACCCCAACCTCACCGCGAAGTTCTTCGCCGAGCTCGGCGTGGCGGTGAAGGTGGTGTGGTCCTACGGGGCGACCGAGGCCAAGGTCCCGGAGATCGTGGACGCGATCGTGGACGTGACCGAGACCGGCAGCACGCTCCGGGCCCACGGGATGAAGGTGATCGACACGCTGCTCGAGTCGGAGACGCTCCTCGTGGCCAACCGGGCCTCGGCCGCGGACCCGGACCGGCGGCGGGCCATCGACGACGTGGCCCTCCTGCTGCTGGGCGCGATCCGGGCCCAGGGGAAGGTGCTGATCAAGCTGAACGTCGACGAGGAGCGCCTGCCGGCCGTGCTGGACGTCCTGCCGGCGATGAAGGCCCCGACCATCTCCTCGCTGGCCGAGGGGGGGTACGCGATCGAGACCGTGGTGGAGAAGGCCACGGTGAACACGCTGATCCCGCTGCTCAAGGCGACCGGCGCCACCGACATCCTCGAACTCCCCATCTCGAAGATCGTCCCCTGAACCGCGGTCGGGCCGGGCCGTGGCCGATCCCCCGGCCGCTGTGCCACGATCGGGCCCGTGCCGGGCCGGGGAGAGGTCGACGTGCGGGCCCCCGTGGAGGCGGGGTGGGGCGAGGTCCTGACCCCGGCCGCCCTGGCCTTCGTGGGCCGCCTCCACCGCTCGTTCGAGGCCCGGCGACGGAAGCTCCTGGACCGGCGCCGGGAGCGCCAGCGGGAGCTCGACGCCGGCGTCCTGCCGACGTTCCGCCCCGACACCCGCCACGTCCGGGAGGGGGAGTGGCGG
>DATLZP010000004.1:0-20884 GCA_035573935.1 Actinomycetota bacterium | reverse complement strand
GGCATGGGTGCGCCGTGGCCCGCCGCTCCAGCCGGACCGCCTCCCGCTCCACCGCCGGGTCCGGGCGGTCCCGCCGCTCCCGCGGCGGCCGGACGTCGAGCGCCACCAGGCGGGCGGCCACGTCCCGCCGGTAGCGGGCGCTCCGCACGCTGCCCCCGCGGGGCAGCGGGATCCGGGCCAGGACCTGGGGGGGCGTCGTGAAGTCCTTGGCCGACAGGCGGAAGAACCGCCGGTCCTGCCCCAGCACCGTGGGGCGGCCGTCCCGGGAGGAGAGCACGACGGCCAGGCCGCGACGCCTGGCCCGGGGGACGAAGATCACGTCGCCCGGTCGGAGGGCGGCCAGGGCGTCCCGGACGGCCTCCGCCAGGAGGCGCTCCCGCCCCCTCCGGGCCTCCTCCCGGATCCGGCGGGCCCGCTCCCGGAGGCCCCAGTACTCCGCGAAGTCCCCCAGGTGGCAGGCCATCTGCTCCCGGTAGCCGTCGAGGTAGGCCCGGTCCCGCTCCAGCTGGCGCTCCAGGGCCACGACCCCCCGGTCCGCCAGGAACTGCGCGAACGAGGAGTTCAGCAGGTGGTGGATCTGATCCCGCGGGTAGGTGCGGACCAGGTTCACCGTCATGTTGTAGGAGGGGCGGAAGCTGGATGTGAGCTCGTAGGTGCGGGTGGCGGCGAGCGAGGCCACCCGCTCGAAGGGGACCTGTCGCTGGTAGACGACGACCGCGTGGCCCAGCTCGTCGATCCCCCGTCGGCCGGCCCGGCCGGTGAGCTGGGTGTACTCCCCCGGCGTGAGGAGCTCGTGGCGTTCGCCGGAGAACTTCCAGAGGTCCTCGATCACCACGGTCCTGGCCGGCATGTTGATCCCCAGCGAGAGGGTCTCGGTGGCGAAGACCACCTTCACCAGGCCCGCCTCGAAGAGCTCCTCCACGGTCTCCTTGAAGGCCGGGAGCATCCCCGCGTGGTGGGCGGCGATCCCCGCGGTCAGGCCGTCCAGGAACGTCCAGAAGCCCAGCGCCTGGAGGTCCTCCTCGTCCATCCAGGCCACCCGCATCTCGGCGTAGCCGCGGATCCGCTCGCCTTCCTCGTCGGTCGTGAGTCGCGTCCCGGAGGCCAGCAGCCACTCCACGCTGCGGTCGCAGCCCGCCCGGCTGAACACGAAGTAGATCGCCGGGAGCATCCCCTGCGCCGCCAGGACCTCCACGACCTCCTCCCGCCGGGGCACGTAGACCCGCCGGTGCCCCTCCCGAGGCCGGCCCATCCGGTGGACCTGGGTGCTCCCGACGTGGCGCCGCTGGAAGCGCTTCACGCGGAGCTCCCGCTGGTCCAGCGACACGAGGTAGGGGTTGGGGACGGGCCGGCCGTCCTGCTCCACGTGCATCGGATGGAGCTCCCGGCCCACGAGGTACCAGTGCTCGAGGGGGACCGGTCGGCGCTCCTCGATCACGACCCGCGTCGGTCCCCGCAGCGTCCCGATCCACTCCCCGAACTCCTCGGCGTTGGAGATCGTGGCGGAGAGGCAGACCACCGCCACCGAGAGCGGCAGGTGGATCAGGACCTCCTCCCAGACCGCGCCCCGGTACGGATCCTGGAGGTAGTGGACCTCGTCGAGGATCACGAAGCGCAGCCCCTGGAGCGTCGGGCTCCGCTCGTAGAGCATGTTGCGGAGCACCTCGGTGGTCATGACCACGATCGGCGCCTCCCCGTTGATCGAGTTGTCGCCGGTGAGGAGGCCCACCCGGGCCGCCCCGTGCCGGGCGACGAGGTCGCCGAACTTCTGGTTCGACAGCGCCTTGAGCGGCGTCGTGTAGAAGGCCTTCCCCCCCTCCTCCAGGGCCCGGTCCACGGCGAACTCGGCCACGACCGTCTTGCCCGACCCCGTGGGGGCGGCGACCAGCACCGAATCCCCCTCGGCCAGGGCCCGCACGGCCTCCAGCTGGAACGCATCGAGGGGGAACGGGTACCGGGAGGCGAACCGTTCGAGATCGGACACGTCGCCTCCGAGTCTACGGCCGGCGCCGCGTCCGGCCGCGCCGGTGGGCGGGGAGGAACGGCAGGCGAGCCCCTACCCGGCCGGGAGGAGCCCGCAGCGCTCCAGGTGCTCGACGAGGGCCCGGGTGAAGGCCTCGGGGGCCTCGAGGTTCGACAGGTGCCCGGCGTCGTCCAGGACCTCCAGGGAGGCGGCGGGGATGGCCGTGGCCATGGGGGCGGAGAGCTCGGGGGGGATCAGCGCGTCGCGGTTCGAGGTGATCACCAGGGTCGGCACGTCGATCCCCGGGAGGTCCGGCGTGGAGTCCGGGCGCTCCGCCATGCCCAGCGCGGCCGCGGCCACGGCGTCCGGATCCTGGTCGGCGATCAGCCGCCGGACCCTGGCCCACAGCTCCTCCGGGGCCCGGCCGGAGAGGAGGGGCGGCGGGTCCGCCACCAGGAAGGCGATCCCCTCGCTCCGGAGCCGGTCGGCCAGGGCCCGGCGGGCGGCGGCGCCCTCCTCGGTGTCGGGGACGGCCCGGGTGTTCGCCAGCACGAGGCCCCCGACGCGCTCCCGGGCCATCCGCCAGAGCTCGAAGGCCACGTACCCCCCCATGGACAGGCCGCACACCACCGCCCGCTCCGCGCCGACCCGGTCCAGCTCGGCGAGCAGGCGCTCCGCGGCCGCCCGCATCGTGAGGACGTCGCCGGCGGGCTCGGTCCCGCCGAAGCCGGGGAGGTGCGGGGCGAGCAGGGGCACGCTCCCCCCCAGCGCGGCGAGCTGGGGCTCCCACATCCGGGCATCGAGGGGGAACGCGTGGACCAGGACGAGGGCGTCGGGGGGGCCGGCCGTCACGGGGAGCCGCCCAGGTCGCCGGGTCCGGGCGGCTGGGGGGCGACGAAGATGTGGGCGGAGGCCAGGACCTGCTGGTAGTCGGCGTACCCGTCCTGGAGGAGCTCATCGGCCAGGTCGCTCACCCGCGCCGCCATCGCGATCAGCGCCCCGCGGTCGGCCCCGTCCTCCCCGGCGGCGTCGAGCACGGCCCGGGCCGCCTCGGCGAACAGCCGGAGGCCCTGGCTCAGCCTGCTCCGCGAGTTCAGGAAGTAGTTCACGACGTCGCGGGAGAAGCCCCGGTCCCGGACGAGGTCGACCACCTGCAGCGCCTCCAGGGCGTCGGCTCCCTGCTCCGCGGCCCGGACCACGTTCCGCGCCTCCGGCACCACCGCCCGGGCCGACACGTCGCCCTTCCGGAGGTCGGCCAACCCCTGGCGGAAGGCCGCGAAGGCCGTGAAGCCGAGGGGGGGCTCCGCCTGTCCCACGGGCGCCAGCACGGCCTCGATCCGGGACTGGTACTGGCGGACCACGGTCTCGCGCTCCCGGGCCCCGGCCCGCTCCGCCTCCAGGCGCCGCTCCTCGCGGAGGCCGTTCGTGAACCAGACCAGGAACGCCACCAGCCCGGCCCCGGCGGCGAAGGCCAGCGTGACCTGCACCCACCGACGGAGGAAGAACGGCGGCTTCACCGGCACGAGGGCCGGCCTGGGCCCCCGGGCGATCTGCTTGCTCCTCGTCCTGCCCTTCCCCTTGATGGCCACGGGATCCCCCCGTCAGCGCCGCAGCAGGCGGGCCACCAGGATAGCCGCCTCGTAGAACAGGTACAGCGGCACCGTGAGCGCGAGCATCGTGTAGGGATCCGCGCTGGGCGTGATCACGGCGGCGAACACGGCCAGGACGAGGAGCGCTCCGCGCCGCCACTCCCGGAGCCTGCGGCTCGACACCACCCCCACCAGCGAGAGGAAGATCAGCACCAGCGGGAACTCGAAGGAGACGCCGAACGCCAGCACGACGAGCATCACGAACGTGAGGAACCGGTCCGCGGTGAGGAGCGGGACGAGGTAGGGCCCGCCGAAGCCCAGGAGGAAGGAGAGTCCCCGGGGCAGCGTGAGGTAGGAGAAGGCCGCCCCCATCGCGAACAGCACCATCGACGACAGGACGAAGGGGGCGGCCAGGCGACGCTCCCGACGCGTCAGCCCGGGGACGATGAACGCCCAGAGCTGGTACAGGACGATGGGGAGCGCGACGGCGAGCCCCAGGAACACGACCACCTTGAGCTTCACGGAGACCGCCTCGAGGGGGCTCTGGAAGATGAACCGGCAGCCGGTGGGGGGCCGGTTCCCCGGAGGGAGCGCGAGGAGCGTGTCGCAGTAGGGTCGCCGGAGGAGCCGGAGGACGGGGTCGTAGAGGAACCAGCCGGCCACCGACCCCACCCCGATCGCCCCCAACGAGACGATCAGGCGGTGGCGGAGCTCCTCGAGGTGCTCCACCACCGTCATCGTGCGCTCGGGGTCCTGCCGGCGCGCCCTCCGGGTGAGCCGCATCGAGGTGGTGGCGCCTCCGGGCTACCGGGGGCCCTCCGGCCCGGGGCCCGGGGCCGGAGGGTCGGATCCGCCGCCGCCGCCTTCCTCGGCCGGGGGGGCCGCCGGCCGGGGGGGCTCCTCCCCCGCCGCCCGCAGGCGATCCTCGACCGGGACGGGGTCGTTCCGCCGGGCGTGCTCGGCCGGGGGGGGCGGGGCGCTGGAACGCACCGCCCGCCGGGGCGGCTCGTCCTCGTCCTCCAGGTCGAAGCGGAGCGTCTGGCGCACCTCGTCCTGGGCCCGGCGGAACTCCCGCAGGGCGCGGCCGATCGAGCGCCCGATCTCCGGGAGCCGGTTCGGCCCGACCACGATCAGGGCCAGGACCAGGATCACGAGGAGCTCCATCGGGCCGATGTTCGGCATGTCCGTCCGGCGCCGGCGGCGCCGCACCACCAATCCTACCGGCCCCGCCCCCTCCGCACGCGTCCCGGCGACCGGCCGGCGGCCCGGGCGGCCTCCTCGCCCACCTCCCGGGCCAGGTCCCCGACCTCCCGGCGGAAGCGGCCGGCCGTCCTCCCCAGGAGCAGGACGTGGCGGACCAGCCCCGCCAGGACGGCGGCCATGGCCACGGTGGTGACGAGGCCCACGACGACCCAGACGACGACGGGCGCGGACACCGGCAGCGATGCTACCGGCTGCCCCCGGTCACTGCTTGGCCAGGAAGTCCCGGATGTAGCGGTCGTCCTGGAGCTGGAAGTGGAAGTCGATCAGGTCGTCGATCGTGAACGGCGGCGCGTCGGAGCGCGACGGGCGGAGGTCCTCCTCCTCCACGTCGAAGAGCCTCCCGGCCGGATGCCGGGAGCCGGGACCCCCGTGCACGTCCACGCCGGCGGAGACGAGGAGCGCGACGATCTTCCGGTCGGCCCGCTTCTCGACGTCGTCCAGGCACACGGGGCAGGTGAACCGGTACGTCCCCTCCCGACCGTTGCCCCGGACCGACAGGAGGATCGCCTCGGGGCCCATGTCCACTTCCCCGCACCGGGGACAGGTCGTACGGATCGTGGTCATCTCCCCGCCTGTATCGGCGGGGCTCCCCACCCCCTTGAGAACCCGGATGGACTAGCCGGCCCTCCCCCGGCGGTAGCGGGCCAGGGTCCGTTCGGCCAGCTCGCGGACCCGATCCCGGAGCTCGGGGGGGTCCAGGACCTCCGCGTCCGGCCCCAGCCGCAGGAGGAGCCGGGCCAGCCACTCGAGCCTCCCCGTGGGGAGGACCACCTCGAGCGCACCGTCCTCCCGGACCGCCTCCTCCTCGGTCGCGTAGTACTCGGCCACCCAGCGGGCGGCGGGACGGAGCAGGAGCCGCACCCGGACGTCCTCCTCGGAGGGGGTGTAGAGGGCACGGCCGGCCCCGGCCAGTCCCCGGGGCTCGAACCGCTCGCCGGTCGGGGTCACCCGTCGGACGCGATCCGCCCGGAACAGCCGCTCGGCTCCGGACCGGTGGTCCCAGGCCACGACGTACCAGTTCCCCATGGCCTGGAACACCTCCTCCGGGTCGACCCGTCGCACCGTGCTCTCGCCGGTCGAGGCCGCGTGGTACTCGATCTCCAGGCGCTCCCGGTCCCGGACCGCGTCCCGGAGGGCATCCAGGACGTCGACCCCCCGGCCGGCCTGGGCGGCCTCGATCCGCTCGGCCAGCCGGCCGAGCGTCTCGGGCCCCAGCCCCTCCCGGAGCTTGGCCAGGGCCGAGGCCAGGGCGGGCGCCTCCCGCACCCCCGGGGACGCGGCCAGCGCGGTCCCCCGGAGGTAGAGGGAGAGGGCCTCCGCCCGGGTGAGCCGCAGGGGTCGGCGGAAGTGGTCGGCCATCCGGACCCAGACCCGGTCGTCCTCGATCTCCACCTCCACCAGGTCGCCCGGACCGTACGGAGGGAGCCCGGTGAGGAACAGGATCTGGAGGTCCTCGAGGAGCTGGTCCTCGGGGACCCCGAACAGGCGGGCGGCGTCGGACAGGCGCGTGCCGGGGTGGGCCACGAGGTAGGGCACGACGTCCAGGAGCCGGCGGACCCGCTCCGGCGCCCGGGCCGGCCGGGCCTCAGCCGGCACGGACCGCCTCCAGGCGGCGGAGGACCTCCTCCCGGAGGGAGGGCGGCCGGATCACCCGGGCGTCGGGGCCGAACTGGAGGACCCACGGCGCCAGCTGGTCCGGCGTGGTGAGCGGCACCCGGACCTCCACCCAGCCGTCCCGGCGGACCCGGAGGCGTTCCGCGCCGGGGACGCCGGCCATGGCCCACCAGGCCACCTCGGGCGAGAGGGCGACGAGCGCGTGGCGGGCCGGCTCCCCCAGGCCCCACGGACCGCCCTGGACGTGCTCGGCCGCCCGGAACCCATCCGGCGGCGGGCTCCCCTCCCCCGCGTCCTCCACGGCGGAGGCGATCCTGGAGAGGCGGAAGGCCCGGACCTCCCCCCGGGCCCGGTCCTGGCCCACGACGTACCAGTGCCCGCCCCGCCAGACCAGCCCGTAGGGGTCCACGTGCCGCTCCGCGTCCTCCCCCCGGGCCGTCCGGTAGCGGAACCGCACGCTCCGGGCGGCGGCGGCCGCCTCCGCCAGGGCCCCCAGCCGGGCCCCGTCCCCGGGATCGATGGCGAAGGGCCCGACGGAGAACCCGGCCAACCCTCCCTCCCAGCCGGCCAGGAGCTTCCGGACCGCTTCCTCGACGAACGGGTCCCCCGATGCGCTCCGGGCCGCCACGAGCAGCGCCGAGAGCTCCTCGGGGGTGAACGAGATCTCGGGGAGGTAGTACCGGTCCTTCCGGATGAGGTACCCGGGCTCGCCGCCGAACGGGTCCGTGGGGAGCGTCTCGACCGGGATGCCCAGGTCGCGCAGGACGTCCTTGTCCCGCTCGAACATCCGTTTCGCGCTGTGCAGGTCCTCCTGCCCGTAGCCCTCCCGGAGCGCCTCCCGGATCTCCTCGAAGGGGAGCGGCCTGCGGGTCTCGAGGAGGAGCGCGACGAGGTTCAGCAGCCGCTCGACGGGGTGCATCCGTGCGGGATGATACCCGGGCCATGGAACCGTCCCCGGGAGGCCACCTGATCCGGCTGCGGCGCGGCACCGTGGTCGGCGTGCGGGGCGAGCGGCGGGGCGTCCTCCTGCTGTCGGTGCTGCTCCGGCCCGAGGAGCTCGTCGTCGAGGCCCTGGCCTACCCGGGGCTCGTGGGTCCCGTGGCCCCCGGCGACGAGGTCGTGCTGAACACGACGGCCAGCGCGCTCGGCCTCGGCACCGGGGGGTTCGATCTGGTGATGGCGGTGGTCGGCGGGCCACCGACCGAGCTCGACCACCCGGGCCGGACCATGAAGCTCCGGTACACGCCGGCCCAGGCCGCGGTGGCGGGGGTGGAGGAGACCCACCGGGACGTCCTGGAGGCCTCCCCGGGCCTGGAGGGCACGCCGGTCGTGGCCGCCCCGCTCCACTCGATGATCGGCCCCGCCGCCGCCGGGGCCAAGGCCGCCGGGGCCGGCCGGGTCGTGTACGTGATGACCGATGGGGCGGCCCTGGTCGGCGGCTTCTCCGAGCTCGTGCCCCGTCTTCGGGAGGCCGGGATCCTCGATGGGTTCGTGACCTGCGGCCAGGCCCTGGGAGGCGAGCTCGAGGCGGCGACCCTCTGGACGGGGCTCCTGGCCGCGCGGGAGGTCCTGGGGGCGGAGGCGATCGTGGTGGCCGACGGCCCGGGGAACCTGGGGACCGGGACCCGGTGGGGGGTGAGCGCGCTGGCGAGCGGCCACGCCCTGAACGCCGCCGAGGTCCTGGGCGGCCGCCCGGTGGCGGCGCTCCGGGTGAGCTTCGCCGACCCCCGGGCCCGGCACCGGGGGGTCTCCCACCATTCGCTCACCATCCTCGGGCAGGTGGCGCTGGTCCGGGCCAACGTGGCGGTCCCGGTCCTCGAGGGGGCGGAGCGGGAGGCGGTCTGGGCGGCCCTCCGGGCGGCCCGGCTCGAGGAGCGGCACCAGCTGGTGGAGGTCGAGGGCCGGCCGGCCCTGGAGCGGCTGGCCGAGGCGGGCGTGATCGTGCGGTCGATGGGTCGCACCGCGGCCGACGACCCGGCGTTCTTCCTGGCCGCGGGGGCGGCCGGGGTGCTGGCGGGTCGGATGGCGGCCGGGGCCCGGCGCTGGCGGGCCGGCGACGGGTGAGGGCGGCGACGCCGCCTCGCTCACATGTGGGCGATCAGCTGCTCCACACGCTCGTCCACGGCCCGGAACGGATCCTTGCAGAGCACGGTCCGCTGGGCCTGGTCGTTCAGCTTGAGGTGGACCCAGTCGACGGTGTAGTCCCGGCGCTTCTGCTTCGCCTGGCGGATGAAGTCCCCTCGCAGCTTGGCCCGGGTGGTCTGGGGCGGTTCCCGCATGGCCCGGCTGATCTGACGGTCGTCGGCCACGCGGTCCACCTTCCCGTCCCGCTCCAGCAGGTAGTAGAGGCCGCGGGAGCGGTTCACGTCGTGGTAGGAGAGGTCGAGGAGCGCCACCTTCGCGCTGCCCAGCGCCAGGCCGTGACGGGCCCGGTACCGTTCGATCAGCAGGTGCTTGGCCACCCAGTCCACCCGGCGGGCCAGCCGCTCCGGCTCCCCGGCCTCCAGGGCGTCGAGGGCCTCCCCCCACGCCCCGAGGAGCTGGCGGGCCGTGGACTCGGCCCCCTGCCGGTCGAGGAACCGGGACGTCTTCTCCAGGTACTCCCGCTGGATCTCGATCGCTGTGAGCTCCCGGCCGTTGGCCAGGCGGACCCGCTTGCGGCACGAGACGTCGTGGGAGATCTCCCGGATGGCCCGGATCGGGTTCTCGAGCGTGAGGTCCCGCATCACGGTGTTCGCCTCGACCATCCGGAGGACGAGGTCCGTGACCCCCACCTTCAGGAACGTCGTCCACTCGTTCATGTTCGAGTCGCCCACGATCACGTGGAGCCGGCGGAACCGCTCCGCGTCCGCGTGGGGCTCGTCGCGGGTGTTGATGATGGGACGGGAGCGGGTCGTGGCCGAGGAGACCCCCTCCCAGATGTGCTCGGCCCGCTGGGAGATGCAGTACTGGGCCCCCCGGGGGCCCACCAGGACCTTCCCCGCCCCGCAGTAGATCTGCCGGGTGACGAAGAACGGGATCAGCACGTCGGCCATCCGGGCGAACTCGCCCTGCCGGGCGACGAGGTAGTTCTCGTGGCACCCGTAGGAGTTCCCGGCGGAGTCGGTGTTGTTCTTGAACAGGTAGACCTGCCCCGCGATCCCCTCCTCGTGGAGCCGGACCTCGGCGGCCGCCAGGAGGGCCTCCAGGATCCGCTCCCCCGCCTTGTCGTGAGCCACGAGGTCCGGGATCGTGTCGCACTCCGGCGTGGCGTACTCGGGATGGGAGCCGACGTCGAGGTAGAGGCGGGCCCCGTTCTCCAGGAACACGTTCGACGAGCGCCCCCAGTGCACGACGCGGCGGAAGAGGTAGCGGGCCACCTCGTCCGGCGACAGTCGGCGCTGGCCCCGGAACGTGCAGGTCACGCCGTACTCGTTCTCCAGGCCGAAGATCCGCCGGTCCACGCCCCCAGTGTAGGCCGGGGCTCGTCCCCGGCAGGGAGGCCGGGGCTCGTCCCCGGGCCACCCTCCGCCCCGCCGGCGCGATCAGGCCAGGAGGCGGGCCACCTCGTCGTCCGGCAGCCGCCGGAACTTCCGGCGCCCCCGCCGGGTGCGGTCCAGGACGGCCGCCTCGACGTCCCGGGGCGGGATCTCGCGGTCCTCGGCCGCCGAGAGGGCCTCCACGCCGGAGCGGACGGCCGTGGCCAGGTCCCAGCCCTCGGCGTACGCCTCCGTGAGCTTCGTGGTCAGGGTCTCGGCGTGTCCCCCGATGGCCACGGAGCCGTGCTCGTCGGTGATGCTGCCGTCGAACTTGATCCGGTAGATCGCGTTCCGCCCGGGGTCCTCCCCCACCTCGCCGACCAGGATCTCCACCTCGTACGGCTTCATCTGCTGGGTGAAGATCGCCGACAACGCCTGGGAGTACGCGTTCGCCAGCTCCCGGGCCGTGACGTCCTCCCGGCCGTAGGAGTACCCGCGGAGGTCGGCCAGCCGGACGCCGGAGATCCGGAGCTCCTCGAACTCGCTGTACTTCCCGACGCCGGCGAACGCGATCCGATCGTAGATCTCGGAGATCTTGTGCAACGTGGCGCTGGGGTTCTCCGCCAGGAACAGGATCCCGTCGGCGTACTCCAGGCCCACGACCGACTTCCCCCGCGCGATCCCCTTCTGCGCGTACTCCGAGCGGTCCTTCATGAGCTGCTCGGGCGGCACGTAGGGCATGAACGACATCTAGAGCGTCTCCCCCCTGGCCGATCCGTCGCCCCGTCGCTCGGCCATCACCGCGTCGTAGGCCGCCCGGAGCTCCGGCTCCTCCACGTCCTCGACGCCGTCGGCCGTGATCACGTGGACCGTCGGGTAGATCCCCCGGGCCGGGTCGACCCCGCCCGTGGCCGCGTCCTCCTCGGACGCGTCGATCAGCGCCTCCACGGCCACCCGGACGGCCTCGTCCCGGCTCATCCCGGGGCGCCACCGCTTCTTCATCGAACCCTTGGCCGCGCGTCCCCCCGAGCCCGTGGCGTGGTAGTCCTCCTCCTCCCAGCGCCCGCCCGTGGCGTCGTAGTAGAAGAGCCGCCCCTGGCCCCGGTGCTCGTCGAACCCGCCGAAGAGGGGGACGACGACCAGGCCCTGGAGGGCCATGGGGAAGTTCCCCCGGATCATCTGGGCCAGGCGGTTCGCCTTGCCCTCCAGCGAGAGGCGGCTGCCGGTGATCTTCTCGTAGTGCTCCAGCTCGAGCTGGAAGAGCTTCACGATCTCCACCGCCTGCCCCGCGGCGCCGGCGATGGCGATCGCCGAGTAGTCATCGGCCGGGAACACCTTCTCCATGCGATCGTCCGCGATCGCGTAGCCCTCGGTGGCCCGGCGATCGCCGGCCATCACGACGCCGCCCTGGAACTTCATGCCCAGGACGGTCGTGCCGTGCGGGGCGGGCACGGCCGCGGGCGGCGGGGGGACCGACACGCCCCCCGGGATGGCGGCCGGGTTCGCGGCGCGGAGGAGATCGATGAAGCTGGGGTTGGGCCCGATGGGGTCGGCGGGCCCCCCCGGAGGGGACGGCCGCGGTCCCGTCATTCCCCGCCCTTCTGGACGTAGCTCTTGACGAACTCCTCGGCGTTCTCCTCGAGGACCGAGTCGATCTCGTCGAGGAGGTCGTCCATCTCCTCCTTGAGCTGCTCGGCCCGGGACGAGGCCGTGGTCCGGCCGGCGTCGGCCTCGCCGCCTCCGCCCCCGCCGCCCTTGCGCTGGATCCGCTTCTGTTCCTGTTCCTGCGGCACCGTTCCGCTCCTTCCGGGACCGGATAGCGATTCTATCGGCTCCCACCGATACGGCCGGGAGCCCGACCGGGCGCCGCCCGCGTTCAGGCCTGGAGGAGGGAGACGAGCGTCGCGGCGTCCGGGGCGTCCTCGAGGAGGCGCTCGACGTGGGCCCGGGTGCCCCGCAGGGGCTCCCGCATGGGGATCCGCTTCAACGCCTCGGCCCCCGTATCGAAGATGATCGAGTCCCACGACGCGGCGGCGATGGCCTCGGGGTAGCGGGAGATGCAGCGCCCGCGGAAGTAGGCGCGGGTGTCCTCGGGGGGTTCCATCACGGCCCGCTCGATCTCCTCCTCGGTCACCAGGCGGTCCACCTTGCCGGTCTCCGCCAGGCGGTGGTAGAGCCCCCGCTCCCGTCGGACGTCGTGGTACTGGAGGTCGACGAGCCGCAGCTTCGGGTCGGTCCAGGCAAGGCCGTCCCGTTCCCGGTAGCCCTCCAGCAGCCGGTACTTCGCCACCCAGTCCAGCTGGCGGTGGAGCGACAGCGGGTCGTCCTCCAGGGCCGCGAGCACGGCCTCCCACCGGCGCACGACGTCGAGCTCCTCCGGCGTGGCCTCCTGCTCCAGGTACTTCCCGGCCCGCTCCAGGTACTCCCACTGCAGCTGCACCGCGGTCAGCCGGCGGCCGTCGGCCAGGCCCACGGCCTGCGAGCAGGTCACGTCCCTGGACACCTCGTGCAGCGACGCCACGGGGTTCGTGAGCGACAGGTCCGGCAGGAACTCGTCCTCGATCATCTTGAGCACGAGCGCCGTGACCCCGACCTTCAGGTAGACCTGGACCTCCGAGAGGTTCGCGTCCCCCACGATCACGTGGAGGCGCCGGTACTTGTCGGGGTCGGCGTGGGGCTCGTCCCGGGTGTTGATGATGGGACGCTTGAGCGTCGTCTCCAGCCCCACCTCGGCCTCGAAGAAGTCGGCCCGCTGGGTCAGCTGGTAGAGGGCCCGCCCCCGCTCATCCCAGGGGGCCTCCGCCCCCAGCTTCCCGGCCCCGGTGAACACCTGGCGGGACACGAGGAACGGGGTGAGGTCCCGGACGATGTTGGCGAAGGGGGTCCGCCGGTCGACGAGGTAGTTCTCGTGGGTCCCGTAGGAGTTCCCCTTGCCGTCGGAGTTGTTCTTGTACACGTGCACGCGCTGCCCGGGCGGGAGGATCCGCTCCAGCTCCCGGAGCGAGCGCTCGAGCACCCGCTCCCCCGCCTTGTCGTGGACCACGAGCTCCCGGGCCGTGGCGCACTCCGGGGTGGAGTACTCCGGGTGCGCGTGGTCCACGTAGTAGCGCGCGCCGTTCGGGAGGATCACGTTCGCCAGCCCCACGTCCTCCTCGGCCGGCTCCCGGATCTGGACCGGCTCGAACCCCCGCGCGTCGCGGAGCGGCGACTCCTGCTCGTAGTCCCAGCGGATCCGGCGGAGGGAGCCCGCGTAGGTGCTGATCAGGAGCGAGGAGGAGAGCACCGGGTTGAAGTCGGGGGCCCCCGGCGCGGCGATCCCGTACTCGGTCTCCGTGCCGACGACCTTGGGGATGGCCATGGGGGCAGCCTACAGGTACTGGCCGGCGTTGATCCGCTCGACCTGCCGACCCTCGCCGCCGCCCTCGCCGAGCAGCGTGCGGACGTAGACGATCCGCTCGCCCTTCTTCCCGGAGATCCGGGCCCAGTCGTCGGGGTTCGTCGTGTTCGGCAGGTCCTCGTTCTCCTTGAACTCGTCCCGGATCGCCCGCAGGAGGTCGTCGGTCCTGATCCCCTTCTCCCCGGTCGACAGGAAGCGCTTGATCGCCTCCTTCTTCGCCCGCCGCACGATGTTCTCGATCATGGCCCCGGAGTTGAAGTCCTTGAAGTAGAGGACCTCCTTGTCGCCGGAGGCGTACGTCACCTCCAGGAACCGGTTCTCCTCGGACGACGCGTACATCTTCTCCACGGTCCGGTCGATCATCCGCTGGACCGCGGTCTGGACGTCCCCGCCCGCCCGCTCGAGCTCCTGGGGATGGATCGGCACCGACGGACGCAGGTACTTCGACATGATGTCGCGGGCCTGGCCCTTGTCCGGGCGCTCGATCTTGATCTTCACGTCGAGCCGGCCGGGCCGGAGGATCGCCGGGTCGATCAGGTCCTCCCGGTTCGAGGCCCCGATCACGATCACGTTCTTCAGGGTCTCCACGCCGTCGAGCTCCGAGAGGAGCTGGGGGACGATCGTGGTCTCGACGTCGGAGGACACCCCGCTCCCCCGGGTCCGGAAGATCGAGTCCATCTCGTCGAAGAACACGATCACCGGGAGCCCCTCCTTGGAGCGCTCCTTGGCTCGCTGGAAGATCTCCCGGATCTGCCGCTCGGTCTCGCCGACGTACTTGTTCAGCAGCTCCGGTCCCTTCACGTTCAGGAAGTAGCTCCGGGCGTCCTCCCGCCCGGTCCGCTCCTTCACCTTGTCGGCCAGGGACTTGGCCACGGCCTTCGCGATCAGCGTCTTCCCGCAGCCGGGCGGCCCGTACAGGAGCACGCCCTTCGGCGCCTCCAGCTCGTGCTCCTGGAACAGCTCGGCGTACAGGAACGGGAGCTCCACCGCGTCCCGGATGGCCTCGATCTGGGCCTGGAGGCCGCCGATGTCCTCGTAGGACACGTCGGGGATCTCCTCCAGGACCAGCTCCTCGACCTCCTCGCGGGGCAGGCGCTCCAGGCAGACCCCGGCCCGCGGGTCGTACAGGAGCGGGTCGCCCACCCGGATCGGTTCGTCGCGGAGCCCCGCGGCGAGCGTGGCCACCATCTCCTCGTCGGCCCGGCCGATCACGATCACGCGGTCCTCGCCCAGGCGGTCCTTCACCTTCACCACCTCGCCCTGCCGGTCGGGCTGGAGGACGTCCACGACGTTCAGGGCCTCGTTCAGGATCACCTCGGCCCCCCGCCGGAGCGCGGCCACCTCGATCTCCGGCGCCGCGTTCACCCGCATCTTCCGCCCGGCGGTGAAGACGTCCACCGAGCCGTCGTCGTTCGAGCCGAGGAACACGCCGAAGGACGCCGGGGGTCGGCTGAGCTTCTCGACCTCCTCCTTCAGGGCCTCGATCTTGTCCCGCTCGGCCCGGAGGGCGTTCGCCAGCTTCTCGTTCTGGGCCAGGGCCTTGGTGAGGTCGGCGCGGGTCTCGGCCAGCTTCTCCTCCAGGACCCGGACCTGGCGCGGGGCGCTGGTCAGCCGGCGTCGGAGCAGCGCGACCTCGTCCTCGAGGAACCGGATCTGGGTCTGGAGCTCGTGGAGCTGCTTCTCCCGATGCTCGTCGCGCTCGGGGACTGGGTCGGGCACCGCTCACCTACCTCCCGCCGAGCCCCGAGTATATGCCACGCCGCCGCCATCCCCTCGGCGGCGTCCCCACCGGCCCGGATGCGGCCCCGGCATCAGGCCAGGCGGCGGGCGACCGTGAGGAACCCCGTGTGCCCCACCATGCGGTGGTCCGGACGGACGCTCCGCTCCGTCACGTGCCAGGTCCGCAGGAGCAGCTCGAACGTGTCCAGGTGGAGGAAGCCCTCGAGCTCCAGGGCGGCCACGAGCTGCTGCACCTGCCCGGTGGTCGGGAGGTACGTGCACAGCACGGCCCCGGGCTCCAGGGCCCGGGCCACGGCGGGGAGGACCTCCCAGGGCTCGGGGAGGTCGAGCACCGCCCGGTCGAAGGCGGGACCGCCCTCGGCCGCCTCCCGCACGTCCCCCTCCCGCAGCTCGAGCCAGGACGGGAGCTTCCCGAAGAACGCCTCCACGTTCGCCGCGGCCCGCTCCCGGAAGTCCGGCCGGAGCTCGTAGGAGACCACGCGGCCCTCCGGCCCCGCGGCCCGGCAGAGCGAGATCGTGAGGGCCCCCGAGCCGGTCCCCGCCTCCAGGACCCGGGCCCCGGGGAAGACGTCCCCGTGCACGACGATGGCGCCGAGGTCCTTGGGGTAGATCACCTGGGCCCCCCGCGGCATCTTCAGGACGAAGTCGGCCAGGCGGGGCCGGAAGCAGCGGAAGGCCATCCCCGTGCCGGAGCGGACCTCCACGCCCTCCGGGCTGCCGATCACGAGGTCGTGGGGGACGGCTCCCCCGTGGGTGTGGAACGAGGCGCCGGGCTGGAGGCGCTGGACGAGGTACCGGCGGCCCCGGCCGTCCACCAGCAGGACCCGCTCCCCGGCCTCGAACGGCGCGCTCAGGAGGATCCCCCGTAGAGCTCGGCCGGGAGGACCTCCTCGGAGAGCTCCCGGGCCACCTGGCGCTCCCCGTCCTCCCTCCGGCCGGCCAGGTCCTCCAGGCGCTGCCCGAGGACCTGGGCCCGGGCCCGGCAGAAGGCGCAGAACCGTCCGGTCGTGGGCTGTCCGCACGCCCGGCAGGGGGTGAGCTCCACGTCGTCCTCCGCCCGGAACAGGGGCGCGGCCCGGTCCAGGTAGCCCAGGAAGAACTGCGCCTTGGTCCCCGGGGAGGCGGACTCCAGGCGGTTCATGGCCTCCTTGTAGCGGAGCTGGGTGTTCCCGGCCACGAGGGGGCACTCCTCGACCACGTAGTCGATCCCCCGGAGGAAGCTGTAGGCGGCCGTCTCGAGCTCCGAGAGCCGGTACAGGGGCTTCACCTTGCGGACCATGCCCGGGCGGGCCGGGAGCACGGGGGCCTGGCGGGCGATGTAGTCGGTCTGCCACCGCAGCGTGTTCCCCAGCAGCGTGGCCGCCTCGTCGTCCAGGTTGTGGCCGGTGGCCACGACGTCGTAGCCGCGCTCCAGGGCGGCCCGGTTGAACACGTAGCGCTTCGAGAGCCCGCAGACGGCGCAGGTGGACCGGGAGCCCTTCCGCCCCGCCGTGGGGATGTCGAACCCGTAGGCCTCGGCCAGGTCGATCTCCACCAGCTCCCCCCCCACGGCCTCCAGGGCCTCCCGCCGCTCCCGGGCGAACCGCCGCACGACCTGGGCCGAGCGGGAGGAGTAGTCCCCGATCCCCAGGCCCAGGTACAGGCCGCTCGCCCGGTAGCCCAGCTCGAGCAGGACGTCCCAGAGGGCCAGGGAGTCCTTGCCCCCCGAGACGGCGACGAGCACGCGGTCCTCCGGGTCGAACATGTCGTGGCCCTGGATCGCCCGTCGGACCTGCTCGCGGACGTGGTGCAGGAAGCAGTCCCGGCAGAACGCGGCGTTGTGCCGGCGGACCTCGACCACGGCCGGCCCCCGGCACCGGCGGCACTTCATCATCCCCCGCCCCCCGAGATCACCGGCCGCACCTCGAGCTCGTCCTCCTCCCCCACCCGGTCCTCCCGGGTGAGGAGCTCCCGGTCCCGGATCACGAGGACCGTGTCCGGATCGATCCCGAGCTCCCGGAGCACGTCGCGCACCCGCCGGCCCCCGGCCACCTCCACCTCCCGGTCCGGGTTCCGCAGCCTGACCCTCACGGAGGGACAGGCTAACGCAGGCCGGAGCCCGGGCCACCCCCCCGCGCTCAGGGCGCGGGGTTGGGGAGGGGGTTCACCCCCAGCGTGACCGGGAGCGTGCGGCGGCGGCGGCCGTCGGCCGACACCACCGCCACCTCCACGCGATCCCCCGGCCTCCGCGACCGGATCAGCGCGCCCAGCCCGTCGGAGCCCTCCACGGGCCGCCCGCCGAACCCCACGATCACGTCCCCCCGCTGGAGGCCGGCCCGGGCCGCCGGCCCGCCGGGGGCCACCTCCAGGACCAGCGCCCCCGCGTCCACGGGGAGCCCGTACTGGATGGCCAGGACGCGGTCCACGGAGGTCGTCACCACCCCCAGGTAGGGCACCGGGGCCTCGGGCTCGGCGATGGCCTCCTCGATCGTGGGCCGGGCCGCGTCGATGGCGATGGCGAACCCGATGTTCTCGGCCGCCCCCGCCTGGACCCCCGCGGTGTTGATCCCGACCACCCGGCCCCGGAGGTCGACGAGGGGGCCGCCCGAGTTCCCCGGGTTGATCGCGGCGTCGGTCTGGATCACGTCCCGGTACGTGCGCTGCTGGTCGGCGCCGCACACGTCCGGGTCGCAGGCCGGATCCTGGGCCGTGACCACCCTCCCCAGCGCCGAGACGATCCCGGCCGTCACCGTGGGGCCGCCCTCCAGGGCCAGGGCGTAGCCGATGGCCACGACGGGCTGGCCGAGCCGGAGGGCGGCCGACCGGCCCAGGGGCAGGGTGGGGAGACCGGAGGCCTCCACCTTCAGGACCGCCAGGTCGGCGGAGGCGTCGCCCCCCACCACCCGGGCGTCGAACGTCCGGGGATCCTCCCCCGAGGTCGTGACCCGGATCCGGGACGCGCCCTCCACGACGTGCCAGTTCGTCACGATGAAGCCGTCCGGCGTGACGACGAACCCGGTCCCCACGCCGCGCCCCCCGCCGCCCCCGATCTGCAGGTCGGACTGGTCGGTGGTGACGTTCACCACGCTCGGGAGGACGCGGTCGACCACCCGGACCACGGGGCCGGCCCGCCCGCCGTTCCCCGTCGCCGGGAGGGGCCGAGGCTCCGGGAGCGTGGTGCCGACCGTGGTCGCCCCCGTGCAGGCCGTGAGCAGGGCGGCGAGCACCACGACGGCGGGACCGGCAGGGGACCGCATACCTACAGGCTATCCGTCGCCGGGCCGGTCGGCGGTTCGCCGGGGACGGACCCCGGGCGCCTACGCCGTGGGGATCCGCTTGCCGGGGTCGAGGAACGGGATCGCCGCGGTCCTCCCCTCGAGCCCGGCCCCCTCCGGCGTCTCCACCCGGAGCGGCGTCCCCGGCGCGGCGAGCTCGATCGGGACCCACACGTAGCCGATGTTCCGCTCCAGGCGCGGGGACCACACCGCGTCGGTGACGTGGCCCACCCGGCGACCCTCGTGGAAGGCCGGCCAGAACTCCGTGAGCTCCCAGGGGAGCGGGTCGCCCTCCAGCTCGATCCCCACGAGCTTGCGCCGGACGCCCTCCGCCCGGAGACGCTCCAGGGCCGCCCGCCCGATGTAGTCGGCGGCCTTGCCCTCCTCCACCTGGCGCTCCAGGCCGGTCACCTCGAGCGGCGTGTGCTCGAGCGTCATGTCCGAGCCGTAGTTGAAGATGCCGGCCTCGATCCGACGGGCCTCGCAGGGGGCGATGGGTCGGATCTCGAACGGCCGCCCGGCCTCCAGGATCCGCTCCCACAGGTCGTCGCCCCGCTCCGGGTCCAGGAGGTAGAGCTCGTAGCCCACCTCGCCGGTCCAGCCGGTCCGGGAGACGACCACCGGGATCCCCTCCAGCTCGGCCTCCCGGCAGCCGTAGTAGGGGAGCTCCAGGATCCCCTCCCCGAACAGCTCCCGCATCACGTCCTTGGAGCGCGGGCCCTGGACCTGGACCGGGTAGGCGGGGGGCTCGGAGATCCGGACGTCCATCCCGGCGTGCACGGCCACGCCCCGGACCCACAGCCCGGCATCGCTGTCGGCGAGCGCCAGCCAGTAGCGGTCCTCGGCCAGGCGCAGCAGCACCGGGTCGTTCACGATCCCCCCGTCCTCCGCGGTGAGGACGACGTACCTCCCCCGCCCCACGCCGCAGCGGTCGAGGTCGCGGGGCGTGAGCATGTTCGCGAACCGGTGGGCGTCCGGCCCGGCGATCTCCACGATCCGCTCGCACCCCACGTCCCAGAGCGTCACGTGGTTGAGCAGGTGCCAGTACTCGGTGACGGGGTCGTCGTAGTAGCTCGGGATGTAGGTGTGGTTGTAGATGTCGAAGGCCTGGCACCCGTGGCGGATCGCCGCGTCGGTGAACGGCGTCTTGCGGTACCAGGGGCCGAAGTACAGCGTCGTCGAGCGGGGGATCTCCCGCGTCCCGGTCGTGGCCATCGCTCGCCTCCTCGCCGGCTCGCCCCCGGCCCTCCCCGGGGGGACGATGTGTTGAATCATCGTTCAAGGAGCCGGGGCGGGGCAAGCGGCGGCCGGCGGGGCTAGCCCTTGGGGATCGACTTCTCCGGGTCCACGAACGGCATCGGCACCACCGTGGCGGTCCGCGTCCCCCACTCGCTCTCCACCGTCACCCGGGTCCCGGGGTCGGCCCGCTCGATCGGGAGCCAGGCGTACCCGATGTTCCTGCCCAGCCGGGGGGAGAAGATGGCCGAGGTGACCGTGCCGATCCTCCGCCCGTCCTCGACCACCGGCCACTTCACGAAGTTGAGCGCGGGGAACGGCTCACCGTCGAGCTCGACGCCGGTGATCCGCCGGGTGACCCCCCGTTCCTTGATCCGCCGGAGCGCGGGGAGGGAGATCGCCGCGTCGTCTGGGAGGTCCCAGTCGATCAGCCGCTCCAGTCCCATCTCCAGGGGGTTGTCCTCGTAGGTCATGTCGGCGCCCCAGTTGAAGATCCCGCCCTCGATCCGGCGGATGTCCGAGGGCCCGGTGGGCTTGAGGTTGTACGGCCGGCCCGCCTCCATGATCCGCTCCCAGAGCTCGGTCCCCCGGGCGGGGTCGAGGAGGTAGATCTCGTAGCCGACCTCCGAGGTCCAGCCGGTGCGGGTGATCACGACGGGGATCCCGCCGATCTCCTCCCGGGTCCACCAGTAGTAGCGGAGCTCCAGGATCCCCGGCCCCACCAGGTCCCGGAGGAGCTCCTTGGAGCGGGGCCCCTGGACCTGCAGGGGGGCCACGTCGAGCTCCCGGATCGTGACGTCGAGGTCCGGGTAGGCGTTGCGGAGGCCCCGGGCGAACAGGAGCGCGTCGGAGGAGGCCAGGGCGAACCAGAACGTGTGCTCCTCCATCCGGGTCATCACCGGGTCGTTCACGATCCCCCCGTCCCGGTCGCAGATCAGCACGTACTTGCCCTGCCCCACGGCGCACCGCGACAGGTCCCGGGGCGTGAGCAGCTGGGCGAACCGGAAGCCGTCGGGGCCGGAGATCTCCAGGCAGCGTTCCACCGAGACGTCCCAGAGCGTCACGTCGTGCAGCAGGGCCTCGAACTCCGCCTCGAACGTGTCGAACCGGATCGGGAACAGCATGTGGTTGTAGACCGTGAATCCCCTCGGGGAGTACCGCTGCGTGGCCTCGTGGTAGGGGCTGCGGCGCAGGCGGGCCCCGCGCTGGACCAGGCTCATGTCGAACTTGGGCATCGGCTCCCTCCTCGCCGCCTCCGTCCGGCCGGCCTCAGGCCGGCTCCACCTCCCGGAGCGGCGGCGGCACCGGGACGGTCCCCTCCAGGTAGGCCCGGGCGACCATCTTCTGGAACAGGGCCACCTCGTCCTCCA
>DATLZP010000003.1:0-2150 GCA_035573935.1 Actinomycetota bacterium | reverse complement strand
CACGATGGCCTGGATCAGCGACGACACGGCTCCCCCCTACGCCCCCAGGTACGTGGTCATCACCGCGGGATCGGCCAGGAGCTCGGCCACCCGGCCCTGGCGCACGATCCGCCCCGACTCGAGGAGCAGGACGCGGGCCTCGAGGTCCCGGACGTGGCTGAAGTTCTCCTCCACGAGGAGCAGCGTCATCCCCGTCGCCACGATCCGGTCGATCCGCCGGTAGACCTCGCTCACGACCACCGGCGCGAGGCCCAGCGACGGCTCGTCGATCATGAGCATCCGGGCCTCGCTCATCAGCCCTCGCCCCAGGGCCAGCATCCGTCGCTCCCCTCCGGACAGGGTCCGGGCCCGCTGGGAGCGGCGCTCGGCGAGGAGGGGGAAGAGCTCGAACACGCGGGCCAGACGCTCCGCCCGGTCCCGCCACGCCGAGGGGAGGAAGGCCCCCATGAGCAGGTTCTCCTCGACCGTCATGTCCCCGAAGGGGAGGTCGCCCTGGGGGACGTGCACCATCCCGGCCCGGGCGATCGCCTCCGGCGCCCAGCCGTCGATCCGCCGCCCGTCCAGGGCGACGGTCCCCGCGGTGGGCCGGACCAGCCCGCTCACCGTCCGCAGGAGCGTCGTCTTCCCGTGGCCGTTCGGCCCGATCACGACGACCAGCTCGCCGTCCGCGACGTCGAGGTCGATCCCGTGGAGGACCGGCGTATCGCCGTACCCGGCCCGGAGCCCGCGGACCTCAAGCATCGGCCGCCCCCTCCCCCAGCGCGGCGTCGCCCGGAGCCTCCTCCGCCGGGAGCGTCCCCAGGTAGACGCGGATCACCTCGGCGTCGCGGACCACGTCGTCCGTGGTCCCCTCGAAGAGGAGCCGGCCGTGGTTCATGATCAGCACCCGGTCCGAGATCGACATCAGCGCCCGCATCACGTGCTCGATCAGGAGCACCGTGACCCCCCGCTCCCGCACCCTGCGGACGAGCGCCAGGATCGCGTCGGTCTCCGCGGGCGTGAGCCCCCCGACGGGCTCGTCCAGGAGCAGCAGGCGAGGCTCGGTGGCCAGGGCGGAGGCGATCATCAGCCGCTTCTTGTCGAACAGGGAGAGACCGCCGGCCGGCGCGTCCAGGCGGTCCCCGAGGCCGACGAACCGCGCGCTCTCGATGGCCCGGTCGACCGTCGCCCGGTCGAACCGCACGCCCAGCCAACGGGTCCCCCGACCGAAGTGCGCGCCCACCGCGACGTTGCCGAGCACCGTGAGCTCCGGGAACGTCACCGTCACCTGGAACGTCCGGGCGATCCCCAGCGCGCAGATCGCGTGGGCCGGCGTTCGGTGGATCTCCTCGCCGGCGAAGCGGACGGTCCCCGACGTGGGGACGGCGTGACCGCTGATCACGTCGAAGAGCGTGGTCTTCCCCGCGCCGTTCGGACCCGCGATGCCGAGGGTCTCGCCCTCCTCCACCGAGAACGTGAGCCCGTCCACGGCGGCCAGGCCGCCGTAGCGCTTGGACAGGCCCTCCACCTCGAGCAGCATCGCCCGGCGACGCTACCGCAGGTGCTCCGGCAGCTGGAACTCCCCCATCGTGTACGGCTCGGGGTCGATCAGCACGTGCTCGAGATCCTGGATCTGGAACGTGAGGTGCGGCATGCCGAGGCTGGGGTCGTTCACCGCATCGGGGTAGGGAGGGACGGTGAGCTCACCGGGGACGAACCGGAACGTCCCGCTCACCCCCCGATAGATCGAGCGGTGGAGCTCCTCGTTCACGCGCTCGAAGTCGAACGGGTCCCCGGCCATCGCCGCCGCCCTGGCCCACAGGTGCACCATGTCGTACTCGCCCCCCGCCTGGGACAGGCCGGCCTTCGCCCCGAACCGCTCCTCGTACCGCCGGAGGAACGCGCTCCCCATCTCGTCCTGGAGCGTGCCGATCACGGTGGACCAGATCACACCGTTCGCGTCCTCGCCCGCCAGGTCGAGGTACTCGGGGACGGAGGGCCCGTACTGCTCGTACAGGAGCGACGGCGTAGGGTCGGCCATGAACTGCTGGGTGAACGAGGCCAGGTCCCCCGGGATGTAATCGGCGTGGAAGATGAGGCCGGGCGGGTCCTGCCGGATCTTGGCCAGCACCGGTCCCCACTCCGCGAGCGGCGCCGTGACCTGCTCGTAC
>DATLZP010000002.1:0-5835 GCA_035573935.1 Actinomycetota bacterium | reverse complement strand
CTGATCGCGGCCACGAACCGGGCCGACAACCTGGACCCCGCCCTGCTCCGCCCGGGGCGGTTCGACCGGCGCCTGTACTTCGACCTCCCCACGAAGCAGGGGCGCCGCGACCTGATCGACTTCTTCCTGGCCCGCAAGGTGCACGCCCCCGACCTCGACGAGCCGGGGGTCCGGGAGCGCCTGGCCCACGACACGTTCGGCTACACGCCGGTGATGATCGAGCACCTCTTCGACGAGGCCCTCCTGGTGGCGCTGAAGAAGGGGCGGCGGGAGATGACGGCGGCCGACGTCTACGAGGCGAAGCTCACCGAGGAGCTGGGCTTCAAGCAGCCCGTCGTCTACACCGACGCCGACCGGGCGGCGGTGGCCACCCACGAGGCGGGCCACGCCACGACGGCGTACTTCCTGGGGAAGGGCCGACGGCTCGAGGTCCTGTCGATCATCAAGCGGCGGCAGGCCCTGGGGCTCCTGGCCCACGGGGACGAGGAGGAGCGGTTCACCAGGTCCCGGAGCGAGCTCGAGGCCCACATCGCGATCGCCCTGGGCGGCCTGGCCGCCGAGGAGCTGTTCATCGGGGAGTCGGGGACCGGCCCGGCCGCCGATCTCGCCTCCGCCACCGACGTGGCGGCGAAGATGGTCGGCTCGCTCGGGATGGCCGGGTCGCTGATCTCCTACGAGGCGATGGCCGAGGGGCCGGTGGGGCAGCGGAACCTGGTGGCCCGGGTGCTCGCCGACCGGGAGGGGAAGCGGGCGGTGGAGGACCTCCTGGCCGCCCAGAAGGCCCGGGTGCTCGCGCTGCTCGACGAGAACCGGGACGTGGTGATGGCCCTCCGCGACGCGCTGATGGAGCGGGACGAGCTGGTCGGGGACGAGATCCTCGTCGTGATCGAGAAGGCCCTGGCCGAGCGGAACTGACCGGGCGGGAGGGCCCGCCGTGGACCCCGGCGACGAGCTGGTCGACGTCGTGGACGAGGAGGACCGCGTCGTGGGCGTCGTCCCCCGCCGGGAGATGCGGGCCCGCCGGCTCCGGCACCGGTGCACCTACGTCCTGGTGCGGAACGGCCGGGGCGAGCTCTACGTCCACCGCCGGACGGAGACGAAGGACGTCTTCCCCGGGATGCACGACGTGACCGTGGGCGGGGTCGTCCTCCACGGGGAGGGCTACGACGAGGGCGCCCGCCGGGAGCTCCGGGAGGAGCTGGGCGTGGACGCCCCCCCCACCTTCCGGTTCCGGCTCCGCTACGACGGGGAGGACGGCCCGGCCTGGGGCGCGGTCTACGACCTGACCTGGGACGGGCCGGTGCACCCCCAGGAGGAGGAGATCGCCTGGGGGGCCTTCCTCCCGGTGGAGGAGGTCCGGCGGCTGCTCGAGGAGGTGCCGTTCTGCCCGGACGGGGTCCTGGTCCTCCGGCGGTGGCTGGGCGAGGGGGACCGGATCAGGGCCGGAGGTGAGGGAGGACCTCCGCCGCCAGCCGCTCCCGCTGGTCGGCCCGGTCGCCCGAGAGCCAGAGGTTGAGGCAGCTGAACCCCATCGCCAGCAGCCCGCCCAGCCGGTCCACGACCTCCCCGGGCTCCCCGGCCACCAGGCGGGCGGGGTCCTCGCTCGGCGGCCCGCCCACCCGGACCGGCACGTTGTAGGCGCAGGTGATCGCGTCGGGGTCCCGCCCCGCCCGTTCGGCCCGCTCCCGGATCCAGGCCAGGCGGCGGGCGGCCGGCTCCGGCGGCAGGTAGGGCATCGACGGGATCCACCCGTCGGCGGCCCGGGCCACGAGGTCGGCCCCCCGGGGCCCGTAGACGCCGAGCCAGATGGGGATGGGGCGGGCCGGCTTCGGCTCGAGCTCGGCCTCCCGGAGCCGGACGTGGCGGCCTCGGTAGGTGAATCGGCGCTCCGACCACAGGCCCCGGATCACCTCCAGCGCCTCCTCCAGGGCCTCGAGCTTCTCCCGCGGCGCGCGCACCGGGACCCCGAACCCGGCGAACTCCCGGTCGCTCCCCCCCGCCCCCAGGCCCAGCACGAGCCGCCCCCCGGACAGGCGGTCCAGGCTCTCGGCCATCTTGGCCACGACGGCCGGGGGGCGGTAGGGGAGGCCGAGGACGTTCGTCCCCAGCCGGACCCGGGACGTCCGGGCGGCGATCCAGGTGAGCAGGGTCCAGGTCTCGTACGAGGGGCGCTCGCCGTGGAGGTGGTCCCACACGGTGACCAGGTCGAACCCCACGGCCTCGGCGTGCCGGGCCTCCTCCACGGGGTCGGTCCGCCCCGAGGCCGTGGGGAGCACGGAGACCCCGAACGTGGGCGCCACCGGGCCCGAGTCTACGGGGCCCCGGCCCGGCCCACGGCCCCGTCGTAGACTGGCCGGAGCCGAGCCGGGAGGAGCGGGCATGACCTCCGTGATCGTGGCCGGGGCCAGGACCCCGATCGGGAAGTTCGGACGGGCCTTCCGCGACGTGCCCGCCGTGGACCTGGGGGCCGCGGCCATCCGGGAGGCCCTGGCCCGCTCGAGGGTGGACCCGGCCCAGGTCGACTACGTGATCATGGGGCAGGTCCTGCAGGCCGGGGCGGGCCAGATCACGGCCCGCCAGGCGGCCGTGGCCGCCGGGATCCCGAAGGAGGTCCCGGCCATCACGATCAACAAGGTCTGCCTGTCGGGCCTCTCCGCGATCGCCCTGGCCGACCAGCTGATCCGGGCCGGCGAGGTCGAGCTCGTGGTGGCGGGGGGGATGGAGTCGATGTCGCAGGCCCCCTACCTGCTGCCCCGGGCCCGGTTCGGGGAGCGGCTGGGCCACGCGGAGCTCGTGGACGCGATGATCCACGACGGCCTGTGGTCCACCTTCACCCGGCAGCACATGGGGGAGAGCTCCGACGCGGTGAACGCCGAGCTCGGCATCGGTCGGGAGGAGCAGGACCGGTGGGCCGCCCGCAGCCACCGCCGGGCCCACGCCGCCTGGGAGGCCGGGCGGATGGCCGAGGAGGTCGTGCCGGTGGAGGTCCCGGGGCGGAAGGGCGAGGGGGTCCGCGTGGAGCGGGACGAGGGGATCCGCCCCGACACGAGCCAGGAGGCGCTGGCCGCCCTCCGGCCGGCCTTCACGCCGGAGGGCACGATCACCGCCGGGAACGCCTCCCAGGTGTCCGACGGGGCCTGCGCGGTCGTGGTCACCACCCCGGAGCGGGCGGAGCGGCTGGGCGTCGCCCCGCTGGCCGAGGTGGTGGCCCACGGGATGTCGGCCGGCGGGTTCGCCGCGCTCCACACGGTGCCGGCCGCGGCGCTGGAGCACGCGCTGAAGAAGGCCGGGCTGGCCGTGGCCGACCTCGGCCTCCTCGAGGTGAACGAGGCGTTCGCCGCGGTGGCCCTGAACGTCACGCGGATCCTGGGGTTCGACGAGGACCTGGTGAACGTGAACGGGGGGGCCGTGGCCCTGGGCCACCCCATCGGGGCCAGCGGGGCCCGGATCGTGCTGACCCTGGCCCACGAGATGCGGCGCCGCGGGGTGGACCTGGGGGGCGCCGCGATCTGCGGGGGCGGCGGGCAGGGCGACGCGCTCGTGCTGCGGCGAGTAGTCTGACGTGGACTAGATGGCCGAGCCCGCCCGGTTCGCGCTGCCGGAGGAGCTGGAGGAGTTCCGGCGGCTGGTCCGGGAGATCGCCGAGGACAAGGTGGCCCCCCGGGCGGCGGAGATCGACCGCACCGACGAGTGGCCCGAGGACCTGTACCGCGTCCTGGTCGAGAACGAGCTGATGGCCGTGGGCTACCCCGAGGAGTACGGGGGCTCGGGCGGGGGCTCGCTGGCGTTCGGCCTGCTGATCGAGGAGCTGTCCCGGGTCTCGGCCGGCTTCGCCCTCACGCCGCTCGTGGCCCGGCTGGGGGCGATCCCCGTCCTGCTCGCCGGGACCGAGGAGCAGCGGCGGGACGTGGTGGGCCGGATCTGCCGGGGCCAGCTCCTGATGTCCTACGCGCTCACCGAGGCCGGGGCCGGGTCCGACGCGGCGGCCCTGTCCACCCGGTACGCCCGCACCGACCGGGGGTTCGTCCTCACCGGCACGAAGCGGTTCATCACCGGGGCCGGGGTCTCGCACGGGTACGTGGTCTTCGCCACCCGGGACCCCGCGCTCCGGGCCGATGGGATCTCGGCCTTCCTGGTGTACCGGGACGACCCGGGGGTCTCGTTCGGGCGGCCCGAGCACAAGATGGGGATCCGGGGATCGCCCACCCGGGAGGTGATCCTGGAGGAGGCCGAGATCCCCGCCGACCGGCTGATCGGGGAGGAGGGGCAGGGCTTCGCCTACGCGATGCGGACCCTGGACCGCTCCCGCCCCACGATCGGTGCGCAGGCCCTGGGGATCGCCCAGGGGGCCCTGGACCTGGCCGCCCGCTACGCCACCGAGCGCCAGCAGTTCGGGCAGCGGATCGCCGACTTCCAGGCCATCCGGTTCATGCTGGCCGACATGGCGATGGGGGTCGAGGCCTCCCGCCTCCTGGTCTACCGGGCGTTGGCGGCCTGCGACGCCGACGACCCCCGGACGACCTACCTGGCCGCGGTGGCGAAGTGCTTCGCCTCCGACGTGGCGATGCGGGTCACGACCGACGCCGTGCAGGTGCTGGGCGGATACGGCTACGTCGCCGAGTACCCCGCGGAGCGGTTCATGCGCGACGCGAAGATCACCCAGATCTACGAGGGGACGAACCAGATCCAGCGCGTGGTGATCGCCCGGGAGCTGCTCCGGGAGGTGGGCGGGGGCGGGGACTAGCCGGCGCCGGCCGCCTCCACGCCAGGGACGGGCTCCCCGGACGCCGGCTCCTCCGGGGCGGGGGCCCGCTCCGGCAGGAAGACCTTGAACGACGAGCCCCCGCTGGGGCGCCCCTCCACCTTGGCCCAGCCCCCGTGGAGGTCGGCCAGGCGGATGACGACCGGGGAGATGGCCGCGTCCGTGGAGAGCTCCTCGTCCTCCACCGCGATCAGCGCCCCGCCGTCGGTCGGCGTCACCCGGACCCAGATGTGGCCGCCGGGGCCGGTCCGGTTCACCGCCCCTCCCAGCAGCGCGGTCACGATCTGCTCCACGCGGACCGGGTCCACGGACAGGACGAGCTTGTCGCTGTGGATCTCCACGGTGCGCTCGGACTCCACGTCGGTCTCCTCGATCACCCGGCGCACCAGCGCGTCGAGGTCGGTCCGCCGCCGCCGGAGCTCCACCGATCCCCGGGCCAGCTGGTCCACGTCGACCAGGTCGTGGACCACGTGGTCCAGCTTCTTGGCGTGAGCCTGGAGCTTGCGGAGCAGGGCCTGCTGGTCGTCGGGCTCGCGGGTGTGCTTCAGGGCCAGGATCACGCCGAGGATCGAGGAGAGGGAGTTCTTCGCCTCCATGGAGAGCGCCTTCATGAACGGGCCGGCGGCCCGGCGATCCTCGAGCGGCGGCTCGGCGGCGGCCGGGGAGGGCTCGCGCCGCTCCGCCTGCCCGTCGGCCGGGTCGCCCCGGAGGGCCTTCAGCGCCTCCTCCATCTTCGTCCTGCGGAGCTGGGCCTCGGCCTCCTCCAGCTGGGCCCGGACCCGCTCCAGCTCGTGCTCGGTGGCCCGGGCCCGCTCCTCCTGGGCCTGGAGCCGTTCGCCGGCCCGACGCAGGCGCTCCTGAGTGGCCGCCAGGGCCTGCTGCAGCTCGGAGGCGTCGCCCGACCCGGCGTCTCCGGCCCGGGCCCGGAGCTGCTCCAGCTCGAGCTCGGCCTTCGCCGCCCGCTCCTCCGCCCGCCGGAGCTGGTCGGCCGCCTCCCGGAACCGCTCCTCGGCCAGGCGGGCCCGCTCCTCGGCCCGGCGGAGCCGGGTCTCGGCCTCGGGGTCGGGGCCGGG
>DATLZP010000001.1:0-2010 GCA_035573935.1 Actinomycetota bacterium | reverse complement strand
TCGAGGAGCTGCTCCGCTACGACACGCCGCTGCAGTACTTCGAGCGCTTCGCCCTGGCGGAGGTGGAGCTGGCCGGGGTGACCCTCCCCCGGGGGACGCGCCTGGGGCTGCTGTTCGGCTCGGCGAACCGCGACCCGGCGGCGTTCCCGGACCCCGATCGCCTGGACCTGGCCCGCCGGCCCAACCCCCACCTCGCGTTCGGGGCCGGGATCCACGCCTGCCTGGGGGCCCCGCTGGCCCGCCTGGAGCTCCGGAGCTCGGTCCAGGCCATCCTGCGGGGCCTCCCGCGGCTCGAGCCGGTGGAGGAACCGACGTGGAAGCCGGGCTACGTGATCCGGGGCCTGCGGGAGCTGCGGGTGGCCCCGGCCGGTCGGTGAGCGGAGCCGGCGGTGGGATTCGAACCCACGACCTAGCGATTACAAGTCGCTCGCGCTCCCGGGCTGCGCCACGCCGGCGGGGGGGAGTCTATCCCAGGCCCGGCCGAGGCCGTGGGGTCGGCCGGTAGGATGGCCCTCGTGGAGCTGGGCGAGCTGCTCCGGGGGTCGGGACGGAAGATCCTGCTCGTCGTGATCGACGGCCTGGGGGGCTTCGCCGACCGGACGGGGGGGTCGGAGCTCGAGGAGGCGCACACCCCGAACCTGGACCGCCTGGCCGCCGAGGGGGTCACCGGGCTCCTCGAGCCGGTGGGGCCCGGCATCACCCCGGGCTCCGGGCCCGGCCACCTGGCGCTGTTCGGCTACGACCCGCTCGAGCACCGGCTGGGCAGGGGGGCGCTCTCCGCCGCCGGCCTCGGCGTGCGGCTGGCGCCGGGGGACGTCGCCGCCCGGGGGAACCTCTGCACGCTGGACGGGGAGGGGAACGTCGTGGACCGGCGGGCCGGGCGGATCGCGGACCCCGAGGCTCGACGGGTCGTGGAGCGCCTCCGCGCGGAGGTCCGGGTGGAAGGGGTCGAGGCGTCCTTCCACCACGAGCGCCAGCACCGTGTCCTCGTCGTCCTCCGCGGGGACGGGCTGGACCCGGCCGTCTCGGACACCGACCCCCAGGTCGAGGGGGTCCCGCCGCTCGCGCCCCGCCCCCTGCGGCCCGCGGCCGCGCGGACCGCGGAGGCGGTCGCAGCGGTCGACCGCGAGGTGCGCCGGGTCCTGGCCGACGAGCCGGTGGCCAACGGGCTGCTGCTCCGCGGCTTCGACACCCACCGCGAGCTGCCGTCGTTCCCCGAACGGTACGGCCTGCGGGCCGGGGCGGCCGCCGTCTACCCGATGTACCGGGGGATCGCCGACCTCCTGGGGTTCGAGGTCCTGGGAGCACCGGCCGACCTCGGGGAGGAGGTGGCCCTCCTCGGGGGGGCGTGGGACCGCTTCGACTTCCTCTTCCTCCACCACAAGGACGCCGACTCGGCCGGGGAGGACGGCGACCGGGAGCGCAAGGTGCGGGCCATCGAGGCCCTGGACGGGGCGGTGCCGGAGCTCATGGCGCTCGGCCCGGACGTCGTGGCGGTCACGGGGGACCACGCCACGCCCTCGCAGATGGCCGCCCACTCCTGGCACCCGGTGCCGGTGCTGATCCGGGGGCCGTGGTCGGGCCGGGACGGCGTCGAGCGGTTCGGCGAGCGGTGGTGCCGGGAGGGCGCCCTGGGCCTCCGTCGCTCGACGGAGCTGATGCCGATCCTGCTGGCGAACGCGGGACGCCTGGCGAAGTACGGGGCCTGATCGGCCGCCCCCGCCCCCGCCGGGAGGGCCGTCACCGCCGGGCGGGCGGCCCGGGCCGGGCCGGGACCACCCACCCGTAGAGGGCGGCGGCGAGCGCCGCGGCGGCGTTGAGCGACGCCACCCGGCCCCGCATGGGGATCGCCACCAGGAGGTCGCACGCCTCGCGGACCAGCCGCGACATCCCCCGCCCCTCGCTCCCCACCACGAGCGCCAGGCGCCCCGAGGGGCAGGAGGTGTCCAGGATCGTGCGGGGCGCCGAGCCCTCCAAACCGACCACGGTGAACCCAGCGTCCTTCAGTCG